>CAZTDK010000012.1:0-21734 GCA_964611965.1 uncultured Binatia bacterium (SeqCode)
GGCCGCACGTCGACCGCGCGTAGATCTTCTTGACGGTCATCCTGCACTGCGGGCGCAGGTTGGCGGGAGGCGTGGCGCTTTGTGCGGCGATGATCGCGGCGACGCACCGCGTGTACGCACGATGCGTTTTGCCGAGCGTGCCATCGAAACTGTCACACGGGCACGCGATATCGATCACGCTGCGTACCGCGGTAATTTGCGCGGCATCGCTGCCCACCAAGGGATCAGTTCCCGTCAGGCACGTCTTCGTCAACCCGGCGTCCTCGAATTCGTTCTGGAGCCCGCCAACGCCCAGTTGCGCTGCGGCAGCAAAGCGGTTGCGCTACGCCCCAAAGCGTTCGCCACATTACAATACCTCGCCGAGCGCTCCGGCAGGTTGGTCACTAAGGCGGAGCTATCGCGTTTCCGGCCAGGTCGTAGGATTGCCCGGCTTGCTCGCGACACTGGCCGAGAGTTGTGTCCAGACAGGACGCGTTGCCGAGGCCGAGCAGCATGTGACGGCCGCCCGCGTTCTCCTTGAAGCCACCGGCGAGGTACGTTTCATCGCCGAATTGGAACGCCCCGCCGGGGTTCTACGATGGCGGCGTGACGACCACACCGCTGTTGCCGCGCCGGCCACGGCGCTCCATGGGCGATGGCGTTCCCAATCGAGTCAAGCGAGCGCCTTCGCGAAACCGTGCGGATACCCTTCGGATCGAGCCAAGCGGACAATGCGCTCAAATGAATTCACCTTTCGCGTCCGCATAGGCTTGGCGCGCCCCAAACTCCGTCGCAGAAAACCGCGGCGCCAACGCCATCTTCAGCTTCGCATACTCGGCGGCGACTGCGGGGTGGTCGCACAGGTAGTCGCGAAAGGCCAGGGTACGAGCTTCCTCGTCGTCGCCAGACACAACGACGTGAATGTGATGCGTATGGGGCCACTGTCGCGGCCGATGGAAGAACGGGCACCAGGCATCGTCGGGGTGCGGGAGATGGATATATCCAAGCTGCTGCAGCGGGATGCCGTATGCATCCATGGGCTGTAACGCCCGCACGGAGATCTGGATGTCGATGATCGGCTTCGCCGCCAGCCCGGGCACTGCCGTCGAACCGTTGTGCTCGATCCGCCGGGCAACTCCCCCAAGTGCTGAAATCAGGCGCGCGTGCTCCGCCACAAACGCCTCTCGCCATCTGGGGTCGTACGGCAGGACTACGAGAGAGGGCATGGACTTGTTCGTCCACTACACTTGCAGCGCAACGGATTCAAACTTGGCGGAGAACAGCGCCGCAACGGCGAGCTCACCCCCTTCCCCGCTCTTGGAGGACTGTCGATTTTCTCAGGTTCGGACCTCTCGCGCATAGGGGCAGTTCGGGAACTGCCCGAAAGGGCGCCTCGAATTGGCAGCACTGCGTGGGGCGATTCCCGAATCGCCCCTACTTCGGGAAAATCGACAGTCCCTGGAAAGAGCGGGGTCTGAAACAGCGGCGAGCACTCAACGCGCTTTCTGATCGTGGATCGCGAGCACCCCGCCGACAGCGCCGAGGTAGGCCGTGCCGGTCTTGCCGAGAACGATTCCGGCGTAGTGATTGTTGAAATTGAGTCCCGTCCCGGCGAGCTGCTTCCAGACGGTTGCGCCGGTTTGGAAATCGATCGCCGTCCAGAACCACGCGTCGGCCATTGTGTTCACAGGATCGGCTTCCTTGGTGTACGTGTACACCAGGCCGTTGGTGAGGGAGAGCTTGGCGACGACGCTGGGTGCGGCTTCCGTGGTGTTCGTCCACACGACGTGGCACCCATTGCCGTCGGCATCGAGGTCGATGCGCGTGAACCCCGGCGTCGTCGTCGCCCCGTTCATAGTGATGGTGGCTTTGTAGCCGTAGTTGTTCTCCACGATCATGGATGCGCCGGTGCCGATCAAGGAGTTCTCCGTGGCGCCGGCGCCGGCATCGAAGACCGGCACTTCGCAGACCAGTCGCGACTGTCCGGCATCCAACGTGCTCGCCGTCCGATAGACCACGACGTTCATCGGGTCCGCATTGTCGGCGATGGCGACGAAACCGCCCTGCAGCAGGGTCGGCGTGGTGCCCGACCCGGCATTGATCTGGCCAAGCTTCGCCACGCCGGTGTTCTGATACGTCACGGCCCACGTCACGCTCGGCACGCCGGCGGCATCGAGATCGAAGCGATACATCTGCTTGTCGCTGACGATGTAGATGCCCTGCTTGTCGACGGCGAACGAGTTTTCGATCTCTTCGTTGAGCGTCGTGGACTGGATGGCCCCGGTATTTGGATCGAGCACACCGACCGTGCCGTGGTAGCGGCTGACGAACCAGATGCGGCCCTTCCAGTCAGGCAGCGCCGAAGTGATGCGGTCATCGGTGGCCACCACGCCAGTCAGGTCCCAGTCCTCATCGAGCACGAACCCCAGCGGCTGTCCCTTTGGAGCTTCCGCAATGCGCCAGATGTGATTGGTGGTGGTCGCGATGACGACGCGATTCCGATTGTCGAGGTAGAAGTACACGCCACCGGCGCTATTGGTCGTCGGATCTTGACCCGGGGGCGGCGCCACGTACGGCAGGTCGAACTCTGCCAGCTCATCGAGCGTTTTGGGATCGAACATGTAGAGGCGCGGGCCGGCGAGCGAAGAGCACGAGGCCACCAGTCGGCCCAGGCGGTCGAAGGTGATGGTGATGCACACCCGGCCGATGGCCGTCGACAGGGTCGCTGGGGTGATCCCGCGCGGGCCCGGTCTGGTGTACGCATCGGTCATCCAGGCATCGTTGTGCACGTTGCTGCGGCCGTTGGGTGCCATATGCGTGTTGTAGGGTGGTTTCTTCCCCTTGATCGGTTTGGCCTTCCAAGGCGCACCGCTGTAGCCCGGGAGTGTGGTTGGCGCTCCGTTCGTGATGGGGGACGCTGCCCTGGCATGTCCGGGAAGCACCGCAAGCAACGCCATTACCGCCAGTGCCCCCAGGGTCGTACGTGCGGCATCGGTTTGGCTCGCGCGTGACCCACGCGGCTGGCCGTTCTGCATCGTCTTCTTCATGAATTCTCCTTCCTTTCACCGCAGGCGTCCAATACCTACAGGTTGCTCCACACTAGGCACCGCTCGGTTGCCGCGCTTGGCCGAACGTGCCAGTCTTTTGGCCAAAACGTGACAATTGTGAGCCGATCGATCGAGCCTGGAGCCCCGTCGTCCCTCAGCAGTTGGGTCCGAGTGATCGTCCGCGCCCTTGATATGCGCGGGTTCGGAGGGCGAGCACTGGCGGTGCAGGCAGGCCTGGATCTCGCCGCCCTCGACGACGCCAACGCGCGCTACGCGGTGACCACGACGGCGCGGCTCTGGCGTCTCGCCGTGGAGACGACCGGCGACCCGTCCTGTGGTCTGTTCATCTCGCAGTTCGCCCGGGAGACGAACTTTCACGCCCTTGGCTATTCGGTGGTGGCGAGTCGAAGCTTGAAGGACGCCTTTGAGCGGATGGTACGCTACAGCCGGATCGTCAGCGACTCGGTGCAGTTTCGTCTTGAAGAAGAGCGCACCCTGTATCGGCTGGTGATCGAGATTCCCGCCGGCGTTGTCCGCCCCGCGGACGAGGCCATTGATGCGATCGCGTCGCTGATCGTCCGCCTCGCGCGCTGGCTGCATGACGACCGTTCGCTCAATCCACTCGCGGTTGCCCTCGAACGCCCGCGGCCGTCTCCGGCTGAGCCATTTTCAGCCTTCTTCCGTGTCCCCGTAGGTTTCGCTGCGCCGACGAACTACCTGGAGTTCGCCAAGGCCGCCGTCGACGGACCGCTGCCGAGTGGCAATGCCGAGTTGGCGCAGCACAACGATGCCGTGGTGCGCTCGTATCTCGAACGCGTGACCGATGATCGCATCACCAGCCGGGTGCAGGCGATCGTCGCCGAGCGCCTTCCCAACGGCAGGCCGACGCAAGCGGCGGTGGCGCGCCAGCTCGGCATGAGCTTGCGCAGCCTGCAGCGCCGCCTCGAGGAAGAACGCACTTCCTTCAAAGAGATCCTCAGCGCCACGCGCCGCGATCTCGCGTGCTCGTACGTCCGCGAGGCAAACTGCTCGGTGACCGAGGTGGCCTTCCTCCTCGGGTTCATGGACACCAGCAGCTTTTGCCGGGCATTCAAGCGCTGGACCGGGCTGGCGCCGAGCCGCTATCGCGTTGGATCTGGGGGGGAGGGTGTGGAATCGGATTGAAGGGCGCTTTCGCATTCCGCGGGCTTGCGTTGATCACCAGTGCGCGTACCCTCGGAACGGAGAATTCTTGGGAAATGGATCCCGTGCGCGCCGATTTCCCCGCCCCTGATTCGAGGTGTCAGTAGAGCCGGAAGTTAGCCGATCGAACATGTCGGAGGTCCCGGCTCGTATCCGCAGCCGGAAGGAGAGACGACGATGCGATTCATGATTTTGCTCAAGGCCGACAAGAACACGGAGGCGGGTGTGCTCCCGGACGAAAAACTGTTGACCGAGATGGGCCGGTTCAACGAGGAGATGGCGAAGGCCGGCGTGCTGCTCGCCGGCGAAGGCCTGCAGTCGAGCGCCAAAGGGGCGCGCGTCAAGTTCTCGGGAACGAAACGGACGGTGATCGACGGGCCTTTTCCGGATACCAAGAGCCTGGTCGCCGGGTTCTGGATGATCCAGGTCAAGTCGAAGGAAGAGGCCATCGAATGGATCAAGCGCTGCCCCAATCCACTCGAAGGCGAGGCCGAGATCGAGATTCGCCAGGTGTTCGAGACGGAAGATTTCGGCCCCGCGCTCACGCCCGAGCTCAAAGAGGCCGAAGAGCGTCTGCGCGCCCAGGTGGCGGCGAAGCCGTAGACCCGGCGGGCGGCGGCCCTGCGGGCGGCGTCTTTTCTACGGCCTGCTCCCCCCCTTCGGGGAGCCTCAGGACAGGCGGCTACCGTCCTGGGTCAGAAGTTCGATGGAGAATGGCAAACAGCGGGTCGCCATCCAAACGCCTGCAGCTTTCAGGAGAAGGTACAGCCGTGGACTCCCTGGCCCATCTGTTTGCATTGGGTCGGGTTGCTCGTCTGTCCGCAGAGCGTGCCGAAGTAGTTGCACGCGCTATGGTTGAAAATCAGGTCACTGACGCTGTGGATCGGCGTGCCGAAGGTGATGTCGTATTCGCTGTTGACGTGCTCGTAGAAGAAGAGCTCGGGTTTGAAATCCGGTGGCGGGCCGATGATCGTCGTCACCACGTCGGGCAGCTTGGGGACCTCGTCGTTGGTGTTCGCCACGCGCCAGCTCGTGCCGATGTCCCCGTTGTAGACTGCCGCAAAGGTCGGATCTCCGGCGCGCGGGCCGGCGAACGTGTAGACGATCGGGTGCGTGAGGTGCGTCTGCGCGGCCAGGTCCGGACCGGCAAGCACGGCGAGGGCGCCGCCGAGGCTGTGGCCGGTAATGAAGAGACTGGTGTAGCTTCCGCCGGCAGCGAGGGTGGTGACCTCCTGGATGATCGGTGTACGGATCGTGTCGTAGATGGCGGTGAAGCCGGTCTCCGTCTTGCCGCCGTTGGCGACGTAGGGGTAGCTCTCCTGTGAGGCGGTCGCATCGGAGATCCACTCGGAGATGGTTTCCGTGCCGCGGAAGACGACGTAGATTGCACTGCCGCTGGTGGCTACGAACGCGATCGGTACCATCCCGTTGAGCCCATCGCCGGAGAAGTGCTCCTCCGTATAGAACTGCGCCTGCAGCGTGTATGGAGCGGGCAGGGTGAACGTCTGGCCGTTCTCGAAGTCGGTTAGCATCTGGTATGACTGCAGGCATAGCTGCACGAGCGTAACGGCGCTGGAGAGGTTGAAGGTGCCGCCCTCGACGCCGGGTGGAGGGGAGCTGGAATTGCTGCTGTCGCTCCCACCACAAGCCGAGAGGCAGATCGCCAGGAGCACTGCGGGCAGCCACTTGCGCGCGTTCGCCATGACGGGCCTCCATACCACGCCCGGGATCGAGCTTCGACCCTTTGACAGGGATCTGGTGATGGCGGGGCGTCACTTCAGGCACGCAAGGCATCTTCGGTGACACGGATTGGCAGTTGCCTAATGCATCTACATGGCGTAGCGACCATCAGCCTAGGAATTGCATGCACGCGAGTCCCCGTTTCGTGGAAAGAGCACCGAATCGCCGCCGGCCGCGTTTGGCAAGTGTGAGGCGTTTCAGTTTGTCGGCCTGGTGCCAGCAGTCGGTGAGAGGACTGGGCAGATGAGACGCGTGTGGCACACCGGCGTGGTCACTATCTATGTGATTGCAGCGCTACTCTGGGGCACGGCCAGGCCCAGTGCGGCGCAGCAGGGATTCGACGAGGATGATCCGGACCTGCCCGCGTTCGCGCAGAGTACTGCGGACAAGCAGGACTACCTGCGGCGGCGGTCGGCGTACATCGGCAGGCTGCGCGGCTTCGAAGCCGGCAAGCTCCCCGACATCAGCGCGCGCATACGGGCGATCCACGAGATGGCCCTGGAGACGGCACTGGGTCCCGTGGGGTTTGCTCTGGCACCGCTCATCAGCAGCACGGATTGGACACCGGTTGGACCGGCTCCCGTTCCCAACGGCCAGACGACGAGCGTGTCGACGCCAGTGAGCGGCCGTGCGACCGTGGTGGCGGTGCACCCGACGAATCCAAACGTCGCTTACCTCGGCACGGCGCAGGGTGGCCTCTTCCGCACGCTCGATGGCGGCGCGACGTGGACGGCGTTGATGGATACCGCGCAGTCGTTGGCGATCGGTGCCATCGCCATCGATCCGGTGAATCCATCCACGGTTTTCGTCGGCACCGGGGAGCCCAACGGGTCTCTGGACAGTTATTTCGGTGTTGGCCTCTACGTCATTCGAAACGCGGACACCGCACCGGTGCTGACCGGTCCCTTCGAAACGCGCACCAACGGCGGCAACGGCCATGCCTTCATCGGCACGGCAATCAGTCAGATCGTCGTCGACCCGAACAACGACAACAACATTCTTGTCGGCAACACGCTCGGTGCCGGCGGCGTGTCAGGCGAGGTCATTTGTTGTGGCGGTACGAATCCGCCCTCGGCGTTCATCGGGCTGTACTTCTCGAGCAACGCCCAATCCGCGGCGCCAACCTTCGATCGGGTGGCGTCCCTACCGGGCGCCGGCGTCGCGGCCGTCACGGATCTGGTCATCGAGCCGGGCAACGCCAACACCGTGGTTGTGGCGTCGGAAGACCTCGGCGGTGGTGGCACCAGTGGGATCTACCGCTCCACCAACGCACTCCTCGATGCCGCGTCGACGTGGACCCAGACGTTGGCGTTGTCACCAACGCGTGTCAGGCTGGCCACCAACAAAGTCGGGAGCACCGTGACGGTGCTGGCGGCGACTGGCGAGACGGACTCCAGCGCCAATGCCTGCAAGACCGGCGGGGCACCCACTGCCGGTGTCTTGCGGCGCTCGGTCGATGGTGGCGCCACTTTTCCCACGCAGTTGACGGCTGCCAACGGGTTCTGCGGCGGGCAGTGCTGGTACGATATGCCGGTGGCGCTCGATCCCAACAACGCAAGCATCATCTACCTTGGCGGCGCGGCAGATGGTACGTGCAGCGCGGTCATGCAGAAGTCTACGAACGGCGGCACGAGCTTCAGCCGCATCGATACCGGATTGCACGCCGACAATCATGCCATCATGCCTGCCCCATCATTGTCCTCGACCGTCTATGTCGGCACCGACGGCGGCGTCTGGAAGAGCACCAACTCTGGCGGCGCATGGACGAGCCTCAACAACTCCGGCTTGAACACGATTCAGTTCATGAGCGTCGCCGTCCATCCGACCGATCCGTTCTTCTCGATCGGCGGCTCGCAGGACAACGGCACCGAGTGGCTGCAGCCTTCCAGCGACTGGACACGTGCCGACTTCGGCGATGGTGGCTTCTCACAGATTGATCAGAATGCCACCGACACCACGCACGTGACGATGTACCACACGTATTACAACCAAACGAATTCCCTTCTTGGCTTCGCGCGGGTTATCACGACCGCAAGCGCGGTCGATGGGGGGTGGTCCTTTCTCGGGGCCAGTGGCAGCCCGTGTGCGTCGAACAATGGTATCGCTTGCAGCAACACGGTCCTCTTCTACGCCCCGATGGCGTTGGGGCCCGGGAATCCGAATACGCTCTACTTCGGAACCGATCGCTTGTATCGCTCGGTGGATCGCGGCGGCACCATGGTGGCGGTGAGCCAGGGGCCTTTTGTGGCCAACACGGCCGTGAGCGCGATCGGGATCTCGCCGCAGAACGACGCCGTACGCATCGTTGGACTGGAAAACGGAAAAGTGTTCGCAACCACCACGGGCGGCAACCCGCTGATCGACGTTACGGGGGTGGTCCCGGCGGCATACATTGCCCGCGCCATCATCGACCCGAACAGTTCGAACACGGCGTACGTGACGTTGTCAGGGTATGGACTGGCTGCCGGCGCACATGTCTGGAAGACGACGAACCTCAACGCCGGGGCCCCAACGTGGACTGCGGCCGGCAGTGGCATCCCCGACATTCCCGTGAATGGATTCGTCGTTGATCCGGCGAGCTCGACCAACCTCTACGCCGGGACCGACATCGGCGTCTACGCGTCCACGGACGCCGGGGTGAATTGGAATCCGTTCGGCAGCGGGCTGCCGCGCGTTGCCGTGTTCGACATGGCGATCCAGAACACCAACCGCTTTTTGCGTGTGGCGACGCACGGTCGCGGCATGTGGGAGATTGCCCTGGCGCCCCCGGGCGCAACACCAACCGCGACACCCATCAACACGGCAACGCTGCCACCGAGCGCGACGCCTACTTCCACGAGCACGCCGACGCGAACCATGACGCCGCTGCCGACGGCGAGCAACACGCCGACCAACACTGGAACACAGACGGCGACCGCGACGCGGACTCCCACCCCGTCACCGACGTTCAGCGCAACCCACACGTCTACGGCTACGGACACACCGACTTCGACGCCAAGCTCGACAGCGACGAACACTGCAACCCAGAGCCCGACCCGGACACCCACCTCGACCCTGACTGCCACTAGGACCCCGACGTTCACACCAACGTCTACTGTAGTGCCGACGAGCACCCCAACGGCAACCCTCACCCCGCCCCCGACATCGAGCCCGACGGCAACGCCTACGAACACACCGACGGCCTCACTGACGCCAACCTTCACGGCCACGCACACCGCCACCCAGAGCCCCACGCCGACCTCGACCCTGGCTGCCACCGGAACGCCGACGTCGACATCAACATCCATCGCAGTACCGACGAGCACCCCGACGCCAACGCTCACTGCATCACCGGCATCGAGCGCGACATCGACGCCCACGGACACCCCGACAGCATCAGAGACGCCCACCGTCACGTCCACGCTCATCGCCATACTCAGCCCAACGCCTAGCGCGACACCGACAACGGCCGCCGGCGCCAGCCCGACGCCCACTGCGCCCTCCACCCCGACAACAACTGTTGTCGAGGCGCAGCTGCTCGGTTCAGTGACCTTGCAAGGGCGGCCGTTGCCACCCGACCCGCGTTGGAGCGTACCGTTGCGGGTGAGCCTGACACCCCAGGCAGGCGGGACGGCACTGATGTGCACGCCGACGACAGATCAAAGCGGCAACTTTGTTTGCGATGGACTACCCCCTACAATGTATACAGTATGCGTGAAGCATAGCCATACGTTACAGAACTGTAAGAGCGTGCTCCTGACGGTGGGTCCGAATCCAACGGACTTCGGGACATTGCGTGAGGGCGACGCCAACGACGACAACTGCGTGGCGTTGGTCGACTTCTCGATCTTGGGGAGCGCCTTTGGGAAGTGCATCGGGAATGTTGGGTTCGATCAGCGCGCGGATCTCGACGAGAACGGCTGCGTGGTGCTGACGGATTTCTCGCTCTTGGTCACGAACTTCGGCCAATGCGGCGACTAGGGCCTGCGGCCGGCGTCTTTTCTATGGTCCGCTCCCCGTTGGGTCGCCCCGTTGCCAAGTTCGACAGGCTGCACGCCTCGATGAGACAACATTATGAGGCAAAGGCGTAACGCCGCGGGGCTGAAGAACTAGAGAAATGAAGCTGCCCCGTGAGATCATTCCTCATGATGTTGCTTTCTTGAGCAAAGATCTCTTGATTCTCTGCGTCCTTTGCGACCGTGCGGCTTTGCGTGAGCTTTTTTCTGTCACACCAGGATGAGGTACCACGACTGGACGGTCGACAGAATCATTGTCGATACCGCCGGTCGACCCACGGCGGAGTGTGCCAATGACTTACTCTCCAAACTGTCGAGCGTACGCGCATAACGGTCGCAGCCCTTACACCACCTGGACCTCGCGCTGCTCGAACAGGTGATCGAGCCATAGCGACGTCAGCTTCTCGGCCGCGGAGTTCTGGCGCAGGCGCTGGTGCAGGAATTGGAAGTCGACGCGATCCAGCGGCTGGTCCTGATCGAAGCAGCTGAAGACCAACGTCTCGCGTCCCGTGGCTGGATCGACGTGCCGCTGCAGGCACTGCGAGCAAACTTCCTTCATCATGCATTGCATCGGCGAATTGATGGATCCGATGGCGACGTGCTCGCCGAGCACGTCGTGCAACACACCATGCCGCGCCTGGCGCACGGCATCCATCATACGGTCGGACCCGATGCAGATCAGCCGGTCGACGGTGTGCAGCGGCACCGGCATGTCGCCGAGATCGCCGTCGGCATAGCGCCGGATCGCCTCGACGATGTTGCCGACGACGCTGCGGTCCTGCGCGCGCCGCGCCGTGATCGGCTCACCCTCGTCGACGCTCCACACCACCAAATCGCAGGCATCCTCGATATAGCGCCGCTTGAACAGATCACCGGCTCGTTTGTAGCCGGCGAAGTAGACGACCCGGTTGCCGCGCGCCTTCATCGCCGCGGCGATGGAAAACATCACCGCGTTGCCCAGGCCGCCACCGGCCAGCAGCACCGTTTCGCCCTCGGGAATCTCCGTCGGTGTTCCGGTCGGCCCCATCAGCACGACCTCCTCGCCGGGCTCGAGCGTGGCGCACAACCGCGAGGAGCCGCCCATCTCCAGGACGATGAGCGAAATGAGCCCGCGTGCCGGATCGGTCCAGGCGCCGGTGAGCGCCACCCCTTCCATCGTCAGGCGGATGCCGTCGACCACCTCGGCGCTGCCCTCGTAGTTCTGCACGCGGTAGAACTGCCCGGGCCGGAAGTTGCCGGTTGCAAGCGGCGCCCGCACGATCACTTCGACAATGCGATCGGCGAGACGGATTGCATCGACGACGACGGCGCGCAAGCCGGTATCCAACACCTCGGCAAACCGTACCCAGGCGTTTTCGCGCTCGGCTTGCTCGTCGAGATCCTGCGCCGCCACCTCGCGCTCGAACAGCCGCCCGACCTCGCGATAGCCGCGCAGCGCCGACGCCATGGCTTTCACGACGTTGCCCGCGAACACCGGATGCGCGTCGCCGTAGAACGAAATGTAGCGGCCCTCGTGCGCGTACGAGGTGAAGAAGCCGACGCCGCCGTCGGCCACCGGTTCGAGACGGCGCCCGCCATCGACGCCGCCGACGACGCGATGCATGGCGAAGCAGGCATGCTTGTCGTCGAGCACGAAGGTGCCGGGACGTTCCTTCTCGTAGACGACATTCGGATTGGTGCCGGCGGCCACCATGACGGCGCGGGCCGGCAGCTCGACGACCTCGCCGCTGTCCTTCCACTTGCCGTCGGTCAGGGTCATGCGCGTGCAGCGTAGCGCGCGCACGTGGTTGTGCGCGTCGAGCACGCACTCCGTCGGACTCATGCACTCGATGAAGCCGATGCCTTCTTCGAGCGACTTGATGACCTCTTCGTGATTGAGACGATACGCCGGTGAATCCTGCAGCCGCTTGCGGTATGCGATGGTGACACCACCCCAGCCGCGCACCAGGCGCGCGAAGTCCGGCGGCCGGCCGGCGGCACGCGCCGCCGCGCGCTCGGCTTGCACCATGCGGCCATGTTCGAGCCAGGTGCGCACCGTCTGCGTCTCTTCGGGATCGAGCCGCGCCCAGATCGCCGCTTCGCCGATGCGCTGGCGCAGCCGCTCGTAGCGCTCGAGCATCTTCTCGACCTGCGTGACGTAGTACGCCTGCAGCTCGGTGGCGGTATCAATCGCCGTAAGGCCGCCGCCGATGACCACGGCGGGCAGCTCGATCTGCAGGTTGGTCAGCGAGTTCTTGCGATACGCGCCTTGTCCCTGCAGCGCCATGAGGAAGTCCGAGGCCATGCGGACACCGCGCGCCAGGTTGTTCTGCATCGGCACGATCGTCGGCCTTCCGGCGCCGGCGGCAATGGCGATGTGATCGAAGCCCAGACTCCAGGCGTCTTCGATGCCGATGGTCCCACCGAAGCGCACGCCGTCGAGCAGACGGAACTTCTTGCGCCGCATGAGCAGCACGTAGTTGATGTCGAGGAAATTCTTGTC
Source organism: uncultured Binatia bacterium (SeqCode) (assembly GCA_964611965.1). Classification (GTDB taxonomy): domain Bacteria; phylum Desulfobacterota; class Binatia; order HRBIN30; family HRBIN30; genus CAZTDK01. The sequence goes on from CAZTDK010000012.1 coordinate 12,426, forward strand.
CCAACGCACGGTGATGCCGTACTCGGCGACGCCGCCGAAGCCGAGGGTCGGCCGTTGCGACAGTGGGCCGACCAGCTCACTGGCATCGCGGATCGGCCGCGGCACACGCCGCTTGGCGCCGCGCAGCTGCGCCGCCAGCGGCTCCACCTTCAACCCTTCGATGCCGACGACGCCGAACCCTTCGTTGAGCAGATGGTGCGCCAGCGTGTAGCCCGCCGGGCCCATGCCGACGACGAGCACGTTCTTGCCGTTGTAGCGCAACGGATACGGCCGCCGGGCGTTGAGCGGATTCCAGCGCGACAGCAGCGAGAGGATCTCGAAGCCGTACGGCAAGCGCAACACTTCGGTGAGAATGCCGGTCTCGATCTGCGGGATGTTCACTGGATCCTGCTTCTGGAAGATGCACGACTTCATGCAGTCGTTGCAGATGCGATGCCCGGTGCCGGCGAGCATCGGGTTGTCGATCATGATCACCGCCAGCGCGCCGATCGGATGGCCGTCGCGGTAGAGCGCGATCATCTCGGAGATCTTCTCGTCGAGCGGACAGCCTTCGAGCTCAATCCCGAGTGGATTGCGCTGCACCGCACCGTCTTTGCCCAGGAACCCGGTGCTGCAGGAATCCTTGCCGCGCTCGTGGCAGGTGACGCAGTAGTGCGATTCGCGCAGATTCTCGCGACGGCTGTAGCGCGGGTCGGTGAGATCGAAGCCGTCGCGATAACGGTGCTGCGTTGGCGGCCCCATGAAATATTCCGGCAGGTCGGGACGCGGCCAGACGCGCGGCACCAGCTCGTCGTGATCGAGCTTGTGGGGCACGTGAAAGCAGGTGAATCGCTGGCGCCGCTGTGCCAACGCGGGGTGGAAGGCCAAGGCGCCGGTCCACGCTTCCACCGCCGCCAGCTGGGCCCGCGCCGTCGCCCGCTGGTCATCGTCGTTGGCGTTGTCGAGAGCGGACTGTACGGTGGTGGTGACGACGGCAAGCTCGCGCTCAGGGTCCGACATGAGCGCCACATTGGGCGCCACGGCGTTGACCACCTCCCGATAGGCGAACTCCAGATCGACGGGATCAAGTGCCGCAACCGTTTCGGCCGCCGGCGGTCGCTTGAGGATACGGCGCTCGATGAACTGGCGCTTCCAGTCGAAGACCACGTGGTCGGCGCGTACCTCGGCGCACAGCGCGTCGTACTCGGTCTCGACGCGCAGCAAGCGCGCCACGAACCTGCCAAGGTGCGGCGCGACGCCCATGAGCAGCGTCGACTCGGCCAGGCGCTCCCAGCCGTCGCCGTGGGCAGCGCGATAGCGCCCGAGCTCGCGAGCCAGCGCGGCATCGGTGTCGCCGAGATACTGCAGGAAAGCCGTGTCCAGCGCCTCCAGCCGGCGCACCCGGTTCAGGTCGGCAAATTTGAACCCGGGCACCCCGAGTTGCAGGTTCCAGGCGCGGGCTTCTTCACGGGAGTTTTCTGAAAGGTTCTGTAGTGCCATATCGTGTACGCTCGGCCTGATACCAAGCAAGAATCGGGTGGACGCGCAAATGAGCAATCCTGGCGGCGGAGGCGGATCGGATTCTCAGCAATGGATGCTGGACGTTTCGGCAAGTTCCCATCGGCGCCTACAAGATCAGCAACAGTCGATCCCAGCACTGCCGCCGGAGACCCGGACAATGGAACATTAGCGCTCCCTCGCCCATGCCATTTCCGGCATGGGAGAGGGTCGGGGTGAGGGCCGCTCGGCGGTTGCCATCGCGTATTTTCAGGTCTGTTTCACACCCCGCTGTCCTCGACGTAGTCGGGAAGCACCGCCGTAAAGTCAATCGGCTCCCCCAAGCTGCCGAGCGCGGTCAACCAGAAGTGCGGCAGCGGCAGCGGGACGGTGAGAACAGTCCGCTTGATGCGCGCACGCAGCCGCGCATCGGTCCGCGCCATGCGGTACAGCGCGCGCCACGCCGCAATTTCGCCGCGGTCGAGCAGTTGGGCCAGCACCTCGTCGCTCTCGAGATCGATCCCGGTCCGATTCCACAACGCGCGAGAGGTTGCGAGCGGACCGGCCTTCATGAGCGCTCCTCCAGCGCCACGCGGGCCGCGACCTGCGCCCAGTGACGCCCACGGGCGACCACGTATTGCCAGTCATTCCAGGGCGGCTGCAGTCCCCGGTAGCGTTTGAGATCAATGTCGGCGACATCGCGCGGCGTCGCCGCCGCCAGCCGTTCGACGACTTCCGCCAGCGGCGAGGCGGCGGTCGGTTGGCGGTAGATGTCGTCGAAGGAGGTGAGAGCAGCCACGACGCCTGGCTCTCCGAGTCGTTCGAAGAGCACCACGGTATCTAGGTAGTCACGCACCATGTGGCGCGTCGCCAGCAACCACGCTTTGATGCGAGCCATCTCTGCCAGCGTCGGCACGCGAAGTCCGGCGACCGCTTCGGTTTCCAGCGGACGGGTGCGGCGAAGTTGGCGAATGCCGGTGAGGATGCCATCGAGCTGACCGAGTATGAGAACTGGACGCTGAACACGTGCGGTTTCCCATCCCGCGACTGCCTCACGCGCACCGAGCAGCTCGTCAAACCGAGTGCGCAGATCCTCCACGACGTGATCTCCGTCCATGCTAAGGCGATGTCCCGCATGGAGAACCGCAGCGGTGCCGCCGACCAGAACGGCGCCCGGCACCAGATGCTGCAGGTGGCGTTCTGCCGCCAGCAATCGCTCCCAATCCGGGAGCTCTTCCTGCTGCGAAGCCATGGCGAGCATTGTGACACGATCCGCGGCGAGCCCCAACTCGGTTAACCGTGCCACATAGCCGCCGCTTCGACCCGAGCGGGTGGCTCGCCGCAAGCGCTAGCTGCACGACGTTTGGTCATGAACCGCATATAGGGCGCTGCGCCCCGATTGCGGCTGCCTGCTGCACGACAGTCAAACTCTTGCGATGGCACCGCGTAGCGACCAATCCTGTCCTGACGCTCCCCGAAGGGGGAGCGGCCCGTAGAAAGACGCCGGGCGCAGCCCCCGAGATTGCAGCGACGGCGAAAACCCGGTAGCCACCTCCGCATGCCGACAGCGCCTGCAGCGGCACCACGCCTCGTCGATGCGCATGTGCACATCCGCCGGCTCAACCTCGACGCGGCCGACGAAGCGGCGGTATTGGGCGGCACCGCCGAGCGCTTGCTCGCGCGCACCTAGCAGCCTGTCGGACTTTCTCGGAAGAAGAAAATGGAAAACCGGAAACAGGAAACCGGAAATGAAAACTGGTCAACGCACCATCCACGGCCATTTGCCGTTTTCCGCTTTCTGTTTCCGGTTTCCCGTTTTTCATTCTCCTAGGGATTGGACCCCAAGGCCGAACCATGCAGCCACCGCGTGACCGTGTCATCAAGGCCAACCGGCTCAACCTGCACCTGCTCGAATGGGGCAGCGGCGACTCGGTCGTATTGCTCCTGCATGGCTTCCTCGAGCACGCGCACGTGTGGGACTGGGTGGCGCCGCGGCTGGCGGATGCCGGGCACCACGTTTTCGCGCTCGACTGGCGCGGCCACGGCGACTCAGAATGGATCGGCGCCGGCGGCTACTACCACTTCATCGACTACGTCGCCGACCTTGCGGCGCTCGTCCACGCCCTCGGCGGCCGCGTGGCGCTCGTCGGCCACTCGATGGGTGGTGGCGCGGCGCTGCTGTATGCCGGAACGGAACCGCAGCGGGTGCGCGCGCTCGTCTTGATCGAGGGTCTCGGCGTCCCCGACACCGACCCGAGCAGCGTTCCGGAGCGCGTGGTCGGTTGGCTGCGCGATCTCGAACGCACCGAGCAACGCGTGCGCGCCCCCATCAGCCTCGAAGCCGCAACACAACGCCTGCACGAACGCTTTCCGCATTTCTCCGCGGCGGTGGCGCGGCATCTGGTCGAGTTCGGCACGCGCGAGACCGCAGGCGCACGCATGTGGAAGTTCGACCCGCTGCACCAAACACGCGCGCCGCAGCCCACGTACGTCGCCCAGGCACGCGAGTTCTGGAAGCGCGTGTCATGTCCCGTGCTCTACGTCGACGGGACGAAGAGTGGCCTGCGCCTGCCGCCCGCCGATCTCGACGAGCGCCTCAACGCGCTGCGCGCGCGCCGCGTCACGATTCCAGACTGCGGGCATCATCCGCATCTTGAGCGGCCCGACGAGTTGTGGCGGGCCCTCATTGATTTTCTAACCGGCTGCTGAACCGCCGCATGCTTCGAGAGCCCCAGTATGAGCGGATCCCCTCCCCGAATCTATTGAGCCCACAAGCCCTCACGCCCCCAAGCCCCCTCTTCCGCCTCACCGCGGCGGCCGGCGGCGCTCGTGGAACCACGGCCGGCTGCGCTCCATGAGCGCTCGTTGCTCCTCTGGCGCCCAGCGCTTGCAGGTCGATGCTTCGCCGCTCCCGCCAGGCGCACCCCACCGCACCTCGATGCAGTCGTTCGGGTTGTATGCCATCTCGAGCGCCTCGCTCCGCGCGAGGACGTCCGCGAGGGTCAAGGTTTCGATCGAGCCGTCGCTGCGCGTGTAGTCGAAGCGTCGGGACGCGGACTCCGTCGCTAGCAACTGCGCGAGCTCGTCGCGTGCCGCCGCGGCCGATTTCCCCGCCGGCAGCGCGAAGCGCTCCGGCCGCCGGACAACCTCGGCAGGGAAACCGCGCACGACGTCGAGCGCGATCAGCAGGCGCAGGTCGCGCGCCGGCGTCGCAAAGTCTTCCCACGCACCCGTCGTCTCGAAGATCGCCGCACCGTCGGGCATCGGGATGATTGCGTGGTGGGTCGCGCTGTACTCCTCGCCGTTGGCCACCGAACGCACACGGGCGCGCACCTGCTCGTCGAGCGCGTCAAGGGTCTCGTGGAAGGCGCGCAACGGCTCCTGGGGCGCGGGGGACAGCACCATGTCGACGCGGTCGTAAAAGCCGTCAACCCCGCTTTCGTCCTGCTCCAGCGAGTAGTCGCCGTAGTCGGGATGCGCGGAGATTTCAGGATTCCGAAGCGGCCGCAGCCGACCGCCGTCACGAACGATGGGCCGGAAGTGCTTGAAGCCCGCGCTGCCGAGCGACGGATCGATGGCAAAGAGGAAGTTGCCGCGCCAGTAACGCCGCCGCGCAACCGTCTGGTCGGGTTGGGCGTCGACGGCGAGGAGAAGGCCGGCCGAGGTCGGCGTCTGCGGCACGCGGCGCACGACGACAAGAGTATGGCCGTAGGGGTCCGCATAGACGGTCCCGGGGCGCAGGGTGTCCGCCGCGAGTCGCGTCGGGTAGAGGTCGGTACGCTCGTCCGCCGCCGGCGTTCGGCCGGCGCCCGATTGGACGACCCAGGCGAGGCGCTGGTCGAAGAACCGCTGCATACGCGCCAGCCCGCCGCTGCCGGGACCCGGTGGCGGCGGCTCGAGATTGGAGTGCCAGCTCGTACAGTGCGGCGGCCGCCCGCCCGTCCCCCGGCTGCACTCCGAGAAGCCGAAGGGCAAACCGAGCTTCCAGGCAAAGTAGGCGCGCAGGAAGTAGGGGAGGTCGGCGCAGTCGGGGACGAGCCGCAGCCCGTCGGCGTCGTCCTCGCCGAGACCGAGGTGGTCGTGCAGCAGGTTGCGCTCCGATTGCCGCGTCACCTCGTGCAGGCTCCGCCAACTCGGCTGCTCATTCAACGGCGCATCGAACAAGCGCTCGACCCACGCCGCGAAGAGGTTTTCCATCGCGCGATTCCAGTTACGGGTGACCGGCCAGGCGGCTGCGGAAGCGTTGCGGTCGTGTGGCGGCGCCACGCCGACCGCTACGTCTTCGCACGCAACGACATCCTGCGCGCTCTCGAGCCGGGCGCGATACGTGCCCGGGGAATGTGCCGTGAGAGCGATCGACCACCAGAAGGGTGGGCCACCGTGCCGCTCCGCCGCGACGCCGATGCGATTGCCGGCAGGATCGAGCACGACGAGCGCCGCGTCGATTGCCTGCTCGGCGACGGCGAGCAGACGCAGCGGTTGCCCGGGCATCGGCGCGCGTGGGCTCGCGAGGATGGCGGCGCCATCGACCGGGTGGCACGCGCGCAGCGCAGCGGCGGTCTCCGACTCCGTAGGGCCTGCGGCCGGCGTCTCTTCTATGGACCGCTCCCCCTTTCGGGGAGCCTCAGGACAGGATTGGTCGCTAGGAGCTGCCACGTCCGACAGGTTGCTGGCGCCTGCAGTGGCGGTGGCAAGGATGAGGAGGACGACGAACGGTAGAGCCCGTCGAGAGACCACGCGCTGCGGCACGTCGGACATTCGCGAGGGCTCAGCCATGCGGCGGCACCGGACGCTGCAGGCGCTCCAGGTCTGCGGCCAGCGCGGGATCCCGTGTCCGTATGGTGGCCCAGACATCGGCGGAGAGCGGTCGTTGGCTTTCGAAAATCCATTGCACGCGCTCGCGCACGCCCGCGGATGGATCTCCCACGTGTGTGGCCACCAACGCCTTGAGGACACCATCGTCGAGCGGAAGCCTTCTCGACAGCGCATATGCGGTCCACAAACGGATCGCGACGTTGCTGCTATCCAGGCCGGTGAGCATGCGGGCGTTGAGGCGCGGATCGGCCGGCGACAGACAATCCAGCATCCGGTAGCCTTCCGCAAAGGTAAAAACTTTCTCGGGTATTTCTTCCGACCGCAACCCGGAACCGGCGGGTACGTACTTGGTCAGCTCACACGAGATGTCCACCACCTCCGTCGTCAAAGGCTCGGTGAGCATCTGCCTGACACCGTCGTCCGCAAGACGGCGAAACTCGGCTTCCGACATCCACTGCAACTGCAGCGCCAGGTGGGCCAATTGCATCTTCAACGCCGACACATTCAAGCTGTGCACCTGCTCGAGCACTTGCCGGCGCGCCGCGTCCTGCGCTTGGATCTCCTTGAAGATGCGCTGCTCCTCTCCGCGTAGCGTCGGAGAGGGATGCCGGCGGAGAAACACTTCGATGGTTGGGACGAAGGACAGGAAGTCGCTGCGCGCGAACAGCTGCCGAACGATGCGCAGTCGTTCCGCCACTGACTGCGTGTCGTCGTACACGCCACAGACCAGAGCGCGGTCGGCGAATGCCGGCTCGAGCGCAGTCAGGCCGGTCATTTGCACGAGGCTGGTCTGCGCGAACGACGCCAGCAGCTCCTTGTTCGGCCGCGTGTCTCCGGCCGTGCTCGTCAGGTACCTCCCGTAATCGCCCTTGCGCGCAAAATACCGCTCGAGCATCGGGGCCGTAATCTCTCCGACCGGAGCGACGGAGGAGAATCCGTAAATCCGCGGCACCCCCATGAAGCTGCGTCGCAGCGACTCCCTGAAGCTCGGCCCCAGCGGACCATAGCGCAGGCTCACCACACGCTCGGCGGCCGCCCGACCGAAGCCATGGTCGAGCAGGATCTGGAGATACTGTTCCGGCGTGCGGTCGTCAGCACCTTTGGTCGCCAGCGTGTTACAGGCGAGCAAGAAGACCTCCTGCGGGTGGCGAAAGAGGCCCGCGCACCGCGCCTGGCAGGACGCTTCTTCGATCTCTTGAACGCTCAGGGAGATGCCGGATTGCCCGAAGAATCCTCCCGCGAACTCGCCGGAATAGATCACAATGTCGCACTGCAGATCGGGCTGACATCGACTCATGAGCCAACCCGATTCCGACGCCCCGGTCGCGTTGGATGCCATCGGTTCCACAATGTCTCCATTATTGAGGACGGGCGGCGGGGTGAGCTCGATGAACTCGAAGTCCGGTGCCGGCAGCCGCGCCTTGATCGTCGCCAGCTCGTTGGGGCTATGGAAGGAGAACACGCAGACCCGGAACGGCTGGGCCCGCACCTCGCCCACCAAGCTCAGGAACAGGCCACCGATGGCCACGGCGATACTCAAGCGATCCCGGTAGAGAGAGTCAGCCACAACAACCGCGTCTCCTCGGCGTGCCGCGACCTTCCGAAACGGAGCGGTCACGCCGTTATATGCGCATCATCCAAGCCCGTCGCATCGGCGACAAGCATTGAGGTTACCACGACTCAGGATGCATGCCGACACCGCCACGGATTATGTGCGGGCCGGCTTCGCGCAACGGTACTGCCGACAAGACCCACTCGCATCCCCAGAAAGGAAATGCGCGGAGCAATCGCCCGTTGCACAGATCGAGCTGCGTTACGGCTCAATTGCCGGCCGGAATGCCGGCGAGCTGTGCATCACAGTGCAAGTAGCGCGACTCCTGCAGCCAGTTCGTATCCGGGTAGTAGGCAAAGATCGCCGAGCCGCCCGCGATGCTATCGATGACCTGCGGAGCCGCATCCTCGGACAACGCCGGGCATCCCCAGCTGCGGCCGATCATCCCCCATTTGGCGATGAACGCCTGACTCACCTCCGGAGAGCCGTGCATGACGATGGCGCGCTCGCGGGCCTTGTCGTTGATGCCGGGCTCGAGGCCGGAGAGACGCAGCGAGTAGCCGAAGCGGCCAGTATACGCCTGGTCGGCGCGGAACAGCCCCAGGCTCGACTGATGCGAGTCCCTCTCGTTGGAAAACGCCACGGCCAAGGCGCCGCCGCTCCCCTCGCCGTGCTCAACCAGCTCATGGTGCAGCAGCTGCTTGTTGCGGACATCAATGACCCACAGCCGCGGCTCGCTCGACGGCAGGCTGTAGTCGATGATGGTCAGCACCGGGCGTTCGAAGCGGCCTTCGCGTTCGCCGCATTGATAAGCGTGCATGGCGAGGTCGAGCACCTCACGGCGCGGCCAGGGATCCGCCGCCGGAGCCAGAGCCAACGGTGGCGAAAGCTGCGGCGGCGGGGCGGTCGCGCAGGACGGCAAGAGGAAAAGGAGGAGGATGAATGCGCTGGCGCGCGCGGCGCGGCGGACGTTCACGGCCGGTCCCAATCGAACGGATCGATTGGGACGGACTGGCGTGGCCTTCGTGAACAGCGCGGGATGCGCATAGTGCCAACTCCCGACGTGAGTTGCCTGTTCACTTGAGATCCAACTTCACTGCGTGATTGCCCACCTGTTCACCCCGTGTGTGGCTATCATAATTGCGGGGGGCCCCGAAAGCGGAATCTGCAGCGTCGATGAACTTTTCCGACGGAGCCGAAATCACGGTCGGCATGCACCCAGTGATTGCGCCTACTGAAATCGCCCGCCCCCCTATGAGCTCGGGGGTTTCGTGCGGGCGGGCGCCCTTCGAGACGCCGTCAGAAGAAGGCGGCTCCTCAGGGCGAGCGGTTGGCTTTTGTTTTTCAACAGCATGTTACCGCTCGCGCTGAGGAGGCCCCATCTTTTCAGGGACCGTCTCGAGGCGCGCCGACTTAGCCCTGATGTGACATTAATCAGGCCGTTTTCAAGAGCCGATCGAGCCGCC
>CAZTDK010000013.1:0-21370 GCA_964611965.1 uncultured Binatia bacterium (SeqCode)
CGACTTCGAGCGCCATGGTCTGTGACAGGTCGCCTTTGGCGACGGCGCCGATGACCCGGGCGGTTTCGCTGGTCGGATGCACGAGGTCGCTGATCAGGTTGTTGACGGAGTGCATCGAAGCGGCCCAGGCACCGCTGACGGAGCCCAGCGAGGCGCGCTGCGAGATGCGGCCGGCGCCGCCGACCACCTGGCTGACGCGTTCGAGCTCGGCGGTCAGGCGGGCGTTCAGCTCGATCACATCGTTCACGGCATCTGCGAGCTTGCCGTCGATTCCGGTTAAGTCCTCCGGCAGCCGCACCGCAAAATTGCCCTTCTTGAACGCCGTGAGGACGGCCAGGAGTTGTCGCTTATCGAGCCCGGCCTCCGTCGTACCCTGGCCGATGGGTGGCATGGTCAGAGCCGGTGGAAGGGGTCCCTTGCTCGATCCCCGGGATTGACCATTCCTGGCTTGTGGCGAGTGACCATTCCTCATGTGTACATCTCCTTCTTTCACCGGCCGAGCGCGCAGGCGCGCCAATCTCGAAACCAGCCGAACTCAACCCCCTTGCGGAATCCCCGCGGCGCGGCGCACCCACGTCCACGGCGTGAAGGGCCGAGAAGCGAAGACCGCATCGCGTGTAACCATCCGTCCACCGAAACTGGAAGTTTGATTTTCCACCGCCCGTCAAAACGGTCAATACGGGGAATTTGGTATGCAGACCTGCGGTTGGCGTCTTTTCTATGGACCGCTGCCCTGTTGGGTCGATGCAGAATTCCAAGTCCGACAGGCTGCTAGGCGGAGCTACCTGGGAATGCTTGTACTCGGCGGCGGGAGACCTCTTCCCTCGCCCCTCTCTTCCAAGTTCGACCGGCCCCGCGACCTGCGAGCCATGACACCAGCGACCATTAGGATCAGCAGGCTGACCAGGGTGATGCCCGCACCGGCGTAAACCGGTGTCGGGCGGTATTCGAGACGGATCGTATGGTCACCGGCGTCGACCGGGATCGCCCGAAAGACGTAGTTGGCGCGCCAAATGTCGGTGCGTTGTCCATCGACGGTGGCAACCCAGTAGGGATCGAACTGATCCGTTATCACCACCAGTCCGCGCTGCGACAGCTGCGCACGGAGCTCGAGGCGCTGTGGCTCGTAGCGTGTGATCTCGACGCTGCCCCGGCCGCCGGGATCGGGGCTCTCGCGCTGCTCGAGGATGACCCCATGATTCAGGATGAAGTCGGGATCGCCGACGACGGCGGCCAGGACATGGTCCGCAACCGGCTCGAAGCGCGCTTGCGTCGCGACATAGGCGCGCGGCAGCGGCTCGGCCAATTCGAAGACTTCATATTCGTCGTCACGATAAACGGGCGACGGCAGCGGCACCGCCACTCCCCCATTGCGTGCGCGCAGAATGTACCCGACGCCGAGCATGCGCAGCAGCGGCCATTGGCGTGGCTGCAACGCGCTGGTGCGGATGTCGCCCATGGATGGCGATCGCGCGCGCGGTGTCGCACTCAACAAATTTTCGAGCAGTGCACCATACCGCGCGTCGACGAAGTTCTCATAGTCCGAGATTAGATGCGTGCCGGTCAACATGCCGAGCTTCGGAGGAATCTCAGCTAAATCGATATCGGGGCGATTGGGAGCGAATACCCGTTCGAAGCCGCCGCGACCGCGGATATAGGCGGCGGCTGCTGTGGGAACTCTGATCGCGTCCGGAAAGCTGGCGGGAATTGCCACGTTCAACTGCATCGAACGATACAGCTCTATCGAGCTCAAAGCGGCCATCAGCACCAGCAGACCGTTGCGCCAGGCGTTACGGCCCCGCAGACCGGGCAGTACGAGGAGCAGACCGATGGCCACGAACACCAGCGCATGCCGAGCCAGGCTCGCACCGGCAGCCGCATCCGCCGCGCTCCGCGCCGGGCCGAGCCACTGGATGGCGAGCCACAAGCCGAACGGCAAGCTGACGCCGAGAGCCAAAGATGCTGCTGCATGCACGGGCCTCTGGCTACGGCGGAGTGCGTCGGCACCGAGCGCGCCAAGTAACGCCAGGGCGAGTGTGGTGAGAACGATAAAGCGCTGTGGGACGCGAAAGAGGCCGGCTGCCGGCAGGTGTAGATACCACCGATAGAGCGGTGTGTGATTACCCAGAGCCATCGCCGTCGCACCTAGTGCGGCCACCGCCAGGAACCAGGCGCGATAGCTGAGGCGGCGCCAGCACAAGGGCACGGCCGCCAATGCCAGCGCCGCCGTCCCAACGTAGCTCTCGGCGGGCAATCCGAACTCTCCGGGTGTCGGGCGCAGTAGGCCGTGCAGCAACTCGAACGGCGGCAGCAGGGTTGGAAACGGATTGGTGTCACGCAACGCGCCCGGGGCGCGCTCGCTATGCAACATCAGCTCGGCCGTCGGCAGCAGTTGGACGGCGCCGACGCCGGTCGCCACCGCGACCGCCAGGCCCAGACGGGACAGCAGCCGCGTCGCCGGCGCTGCGCCGTCATGCCACGCTCGCCGCGCCGCGTGCGCTAAGGCGTAGGCACCACAAAGCTGCGCCGCCATGAGCACGTATTGCGGATGGCCGCCGAACAACACCATCGCCGTGGCCAGGCCGAGCCACATCGCAGTGTGTTGCCAGTGGGCGCGGCGCACGAGCGTGGCGCGCGTCAGTCCCAGTTGCCACGGCAGCCAGGCCACCGACACGAGAATCGCCGGGTAGGTGACTACGCCGATGTTCGACAGACGCCCGCTGAAGGCGTAGGCCACGCCCGCCAGCAGCGCCGCCGATCTGCCGGCGCCAAAGACCCGCGCGCACCAGTACGCGCCGCCCATCGCCAGTGCGTAATGCGCGTAGATCAGGATGCGCATGACCTCGGCAACCGGAAGAAAGAGAATGAGCCAGTTTGGCGGGTACAAAAGGCCGTGATGCTGCGTCGCAAAGAAGGGAGCTCCGCAGAGCTGATAAGGATTCCAGAGCGGCACGCTGCCTTGACGCAGCATGGCTGCCGCATAGGTCCAGTCCGGTAACGTGTACTGGTACTGGTCGTAGTTCAAGACGGTGACAACGCCGCCCGGACGCATCGGTCCGAGGTGGGCGCTCCACCAGACGTACGGTACGACGACGCACGCGCCGACAACCGCTACGGTGCGCCGGACACTCGCCCACGCGCGTGTGACGCGCGCCGTCCGTGAGATCATCGGTCCGTGGCTTTATCAGTGCCGCGCCAGAGCCGCAAAAGCAGGATGCACGCGTGCCTGCCTGCGTGGGATTTTGACGGGCTGTTCGTCGGGCAGATTCGCGCGGGCCGGCTATCGACGCCAGGCGAGTAGGCGCTCAAGCAAACGCTTCACTGTCGGCGTCAGGCGCGTGCGGTTGTAGGCGTCGCCGAGCTTGCGCAGCACCTCGGCTTGCGTGGGGTACGGATGGATCGTGTTGGCGAAGCTGCCGAGGCCGATGCCGTGGTTCATGGCCTGCACCGCCTCGCCGATCATCTCGCCGGCGTGTGCCGCGACGATGGTCAGACCGACCAGTCGGTCGCTGCCGCGGCGCACGACCGCGCGCGCAAAGCCGTCGGTCTCAGAGTCGAGGACGGCGCGGTCGACGTCTTTCAGCTCGACCGTGAAGGTTGCAACGTCGATCCCCGCCGCGGCGGCATCGCGCGCATTGAGGCCGACATGGGCGACTTCCGGCGCGGTGTACGTGCACCACGGGAGATGGAGCGCACTCATCCTCTTGCGGCCGAAAAACAGGGCGTTCTGGACGACGATGCGCGCCAGGGCGTCGGCGGCGTGGGTGAACTGATAACGCGAGCATATGTCGCCGGCGGCGTAGATGTGCGGGTTCGTCGTGCGCAGGTGGTCGTCGACCGTGACGCCTTGCTTGCTGAAGGCGACGCCGACCTGGTCGAGACCGAGCCCTTCGACATTCGGCGCCCGCCCAGCGCCGAGGAGCACTTGTTCGGCGACGGCCGTGCGGCGCGCGCCGCCGACTTCATAGGTGACCAGTGTTTCGTGGCCGCGACGCTCCACCGCGTGGATCGTGGCGCCGAGCTCCAGCCGAACGCCGTCGCGTTCGAAGCTGGCTTGTAGCACCTCGGCGGTGTGCGGTTCTTCCTTCGGCAGAAAATCCTGGCTGATGATGGTGACCTCGGAGCCGAAGCGGCGGAAGGCCTGCCCGAGCTCGCAGCCAATCGGCCCGGCGCCGAGCACCACGAGGCGTGGCGGCAACGCGGTGAGCCAGAAGGCGTTCTCGTTCGTCAGGTAGTCGACGGTGTCGAGTCCGGGAATCGGCAGCCGCGCGGCGCGCGCCCCGGTGGTGATAACGGCGCGCGCAAATGCCAACCGCTGGCCACCGACCTCGACGACGTCACCGCCGACGAAACGGCCGTCGCCGATGTACACGTCGACGCCCAGCGAGCGGAAGCGTGCCACCGAGTCGGTGGGGCCGAGGGCGGCTCGCAGGCGCCGCATCCGGGCCATCGCGGCAGCGAAGTCGACGCCTATGCCAGGCGGAACATGGATGCCGAACTCCGCCGCGTGACGCACCGCGTGCACGGCGCGCGCGGCGCGAATCATCGCTTTGGACGGGACGCAGCCGACGTTGAGACAGTCGCCGCCCATCAGGTGCTTCTCGATCAGCGCCACTTTGGCCCCAAGACCCGCCGCCGCGGCGGCCGTAACCAACCCGGCCGTGCCCGCGCCGATCACCACCAGATTGTAGCGCCCGGACGGTGTCGGATTGACGTACGGCTCGGGATGGACATTCTGCAGGTGCCGCAGGTTGTACTCGTCGAGCGGAGCGATTAGCGGTGCAGTCGTCATTAAGGCTCCTCAGAGAATCACGAAAGCACGAAATCTCGAAATCACGAAAGCAAAGAAAAGAGCCCCTTTCCTTTTCGTGCTTTCGCCCTCTCGTGTTTTCGTGATTCTGGATTTGTTGGCGGCCGGTGTGGCCGGCCGCCTCGAAGGGTGGCTCGTGGTTTATCGACGCCAAGCCGTTTACGCGGCAGCTGTGTCCGTGGCTTCCTGCAAGGCGCGGCGCGCTGTCCGGGTTACCACCGTGGTGACGGCGATGGTTGCGGCGAGACCCAGGATCAGGACCGCATAATATCCGGCGCCCTTTTCCGGAGCCGCCCCGCCGGCCAGTGCGGCGACGTCACCCGCGAGCTTGCCATAGTACACGTACAGCACTGTTCCCGGCAACATGCCCACGGAAGCGATGACGTAATCCGCAAAGCGTACCTGCGTGAGCCCGAGCCCGTAGTTCAGCAGATTGAACGGAAAGACCGGCGACAGCCGCAGCAGAAAGACGATCTTGCGACCCTGCGCGCCGACGGCACGATCGATGGCGGCAAACTTCGCATTGCTCGTCAGCCGTCGTTCGATGGCGCGGCGCGCGACATAACGCGAAACCAGGAAGGCCGCTGCCGCGCCGATGGTTGCCGCGATGAAGACGTAGACCACGCCGGCGCCCAGCCCGAAGATCGCACCGGCGGCCAGCGTGAGCAGGGACGCGGGGACAAAGGCGACGGCTGCGACCGCGTAGCCGATGATGAAGACCACCGGACCCCAGACCCCGAGGCCGTGGACCCATTGCGCAAACTGAGGAACGTAGCGCCCGGCGGCGCGGCCGATCAACAGCAGGGCAAGCAACCCGACGACGACCAGCGCGATCCGCACGAACGGCACCCGGGTCCGCTGTGCCGGTCTCGGGGTGTCGGTTCCAACTTGCACCTGTGCCATTGGTTCTCCTGTCCGTCGGATGCGCCGGGACCCTTGCTGATGTCGAATCGAGGACAGCGTACCCCTTCAATGTGTGCGTTGCACGCCGCTATGCGAGCTCCGGTCGCGATTTGCAGCGACGGGCATGCCTGTCGTGTCTGCAGGCACGCGGCGGGCATTCAGGGCTTTGCCGGCCAATTCACGTCTGTGGGATGAGTCACAGGTGAAAAGGCGCCATGCGCCGAAAGCCCGTATCCAGGTGGGGTCTTTCACTCAGCCGCGGGCTTCAGCCCTCGGCGGCGGTCGATCTTGACACGCAGCAACGTCCAAACCCCAGACTCCGGCTTTCGCCGGAGTGACGAAGTGGGACATTCACAATATTGGTCCGGGCAAAGCCGGTATTCGGGCACCCGAGTGGATTCCCGCCTGGAGATTGCGGGAGTGACGGATGGCTCTGCCGAGCTATTCGGCCACGGTGACCCGCTGCCCATCGCGGAGTGGTATGTCGCCGAGTGCCAGGGCCTCGCCGCCCTTGAGACCGGCAGCGACACGGACGCGCTCGCCGACGTTCCCGGCGGTCTCGACGCGGCCGCGGTGCACGTGCCCGTCGCTGACGACCCATACGAAGCTGTCGCCGTGCTCATCGCGGCGGAGTGCCGCTGCCGGTGCGAGCACCACGGCGGCCGCCTCCTGCCCGGAAGGTGGAGGCTCCGACAAGAAGGTGATGCGCGCACTCATATCCGGCAGCAGGCGCGCGTCGGGCTTGGGGATGTGCACCTCGATCTTCAACGTGCCTTTTTGGCGATCCACCTGCGGATAGAGCTTGACTACTTCGGCGGCGTAACGCGCATCGGGATAGGCGTCCGGGATGACCTCGGCGGGCTGTCCGATATGGACACGGCTGAGGTCCGCTTCATTGACATCAACCTCGGCGCGGATGTCGTTCAGGTTGGCCAGGCGGATGAGGTCGCCCGAGCCGGCGAAACCACCGGGGACGGCGATCTCGCCGACTTCTTTCAGTTTGGCGAGGATAACCCCATCGGTCGGAGCGCGCAGCGTGGTGTACTCGAGATTGACCTTGGCCTCCGCGAGTGCCGCGGTCGTCTGTGCGACCGTGGCGCGGGCGACTTCGGCTTTGTTGCGGAAGACGTCGAACTCCTGCTGGGAGATGACACCGCTGGCGAGCAGCTTCGTCCCGCGTTGCAGATCCGCTTCGGCCAATGACAGATTGGCACGTGCCAGCGCCAGGTTGGCATCGGCACGCGCCGCCGCAGCGCGGTAGTCGCGATCGTCGATCTGCACCAGCGAGTCACCCTTGTGAACGCTCTGGCCTTCTTCAACGAAGTAGTGATCGATGCGGCCGGGGACGCGCACACCGATCGAGACGTAGCGGTCGCCGGTCACTACGTAGCCCGAGCCCGACAGCACGGAGGCCGGGCCGCTCTGTGCGGGCGTGGAGAGCGTGGCCATTGCGACCTTCACCTCGGCCGGTCGGCTGGTAAACACCCAGGCAATCGCCGCGGCGATGACGAGGGCGACGATGAGCAGCGGCCACCGCCGTCGCGGTGGCTTGCGCTTGGGTGCGGCGCCACGTTCGATGCGTAACGAAGCGAGGTCGGCGCGCAGCGCGTCGTCATCATGAGCCGCGGTCGTCATCTTGGAGGTGTTGCTTAGCACAATGCCGTTCTTGGGCTAGAGCGCCCCGGGGACAGTGAAATTGGCAAGCCTCCTGGTGCATCGGACGTAGAGGGTCAGGTCTGGAATGTGGAACGTTGAGGGGGGAATTTCCACTTTCAAGACCTGACCCCGGCAGCGGCTTTGATAGTGAACCCTTACGTCAATTCGGTGGACTATGCGGCCTACCCGCGCACCTGGGAGTTGTGCCTCGCAACCGGCGTACTAAGGTTTCAGAAATGAGCCTCAGGACGATCGGCGTTGTCGGGACCGTTCTCCTCGGAATCGCGGTTGTCCTTGTGGCGTACGACGACCGGTTTGGCACAAAGGAGCGTATGTCGGACGCGCACTATCAGGAGATACTGGTGAAGCAACTCACGATGAATCGTCAGACCTGGGCGACGTTGCAGAGGCATGGCGTTACCGAACAGACCCAGCTTCGGTTGGACTTTTCATACAATGCTGCGAGCCTTGATGCCGCTGAGGGTTTGCGCGCATTCATTCAGCAAGAGACCGACTACGACGTGCATGTCGAATCAGCGGGTTCGTTTCTGCGTCGAAAGTGGCGTGTTGAGGGCACCACTCAGAAGACGGGGGCGTCTCCAGCGGTACTAGACCAGTGGGTTACGTGGACGGTCATGGCTGGTAAAAGGTGCGGCTGTGATTTTGACGGATGGGGAACATCGGTGTGAAACCTGAACCGGCAGGCTCCTGTAGTAAAGCGCGTAGTACGCAGCGGGTCAGGTCTGGAATACGGAAAGTGAGGGTAGAGTGTCCACTTTCAAGACCTGACCCCGCCAGCGTCGACCGCAGGCCCGTAGGCCTACTTCCACTCCCAGAGCTTGCTTTTCGTGTTCCCGTCGGCGTCGGCTTCGTACTCGAAGACCGTGGCGACCGAGTTCAAGCGTTTCAACTTCGGCGTGTCGCTGTAAAAGTACTGGGCGCCGCGATAGCTCACTGCGCCGTTGTCGAGGAGCTTGCCGACGCCCTGGGCCCTGAACGTAGCCCGCTCGCCACCCTCGCCGACGATGAGTCCCTGCGCCTCGCCGTAGAGACTCCCATCCGGCCGCGGGCCGGCGCAGTAGGTGACCGTGCCTCGGGTTTTCACCCCCAAGAGCGTGCCGGTGCTCTGAAAGCTGACTTCCACCTTCGGGCCGCCGTCGATCGACAGCACTCTGCGGCCGATGACTTTTCCCGCTTCTTCGCCAATCTGTTCTCCTAACATTGCTCTCTCCTCGTTCTGTCCGAGCTTCGCGGACGGGTTGAGTGATGCCGTTGAATGAACTGGTTGAGTGATGCCGTTCAACTGGTTGAGTCGTGCCGTTGAACTGAAAGAGTGATCAGTGACATTCGCGCAACCAGACGGCGCTGTCAATGGTCGCTTGAGGCGTTTGGAAGGCGAACGGAGAGGAGCTGTCCGATTTGGGTGGTTAACGCCTATCAGCTGCCGGCGCGCCGTTCGATCTCCGTCTATTGCTCAGGAGGATACCTTCAGGACACCCACCGGATTAACTGCCCGGTGGCGACGGCCTGCCGGAGGATCCGGGAGAAGGATCCGGGACACCCACCGCGACACACTCTTATTGCGGTACAAACGGATCGCTGTGCTGCGCGCGCGTAGACGTTTAAATGAAGCAACAGCCGCAGAACCAATCAAGTCGTGACGCACGTGTGCCGATTGCCACTCGAATCACGGTATGTTCATCGGAGGCACTACGCCTTCCGCAGCGCCTCAATGGGTCGCAGCCGCGCCGCGCGCCAGGCGGGACCGAGACCGCCGCAGATGCCGATGACGCTGGCGAGGACGAAGGCGCCGGCGAGATCGGCGTGGGCGACGCGTAGGGTGATGACGTTGGTGGTGAAGGTCCGTGCACCAAAAGCTATACCGCCCATCCAGAAATCAATTGCCAGTGACAGGCCCATTGCGCACAGCGCGCCGATGACGAAGCCGATGGCCGACAGCGCAACGGCTTCGATCTCGAACGCGACGAGAATCGCGGTGCGTGAAAAGCCCAGGGCCCGTAGCGTGCCGATCTCGGCGGTGCGCGCTTGTACCGCCGCGTACATCGTGTTCGACGCCCCGAAGCCGGCGCCGATGCCGGCGAGGACCGCGATGCCAACGACCAAGATATAGAGCGTGGTGGCCGATTCCGACTGCTTCGCGTAGTAGTCGGTCTCCCGCTGCGCCTCGAGCGCGTAGCGCGGGTCGTCATCGATGCGCTGCTTCAGCGACTCCAGCTCGCCGGGCGAGGCGACCCGTAGGCGGATGCCGGAGTATGGAAAGATGCGCTTGGCGTCGTTGCCCAGCTCGCGCACGTCGACCCATACCTCGCTTTCAAACGATGAGGCGTCGGCGTCGAAGATGCCGACGACCTTCCAGGTGCCGCGGCCGAATTCGAGCTCGCTGCCGATCTCGGCGCCGGCGTAACGGCCCTGGACTCCCCGGCCGACGACCGCTTCGTGGGCGCTTGGCGTGAACATGCGGCCGGCGGTGATGCGCACGCTGTCGTGCACGCCCAACGCCACCGGTTCCACGCCACGCACCAACACGTTCTCGCGCCCGCCGCTTCGGGTACGGAAGAACGGTTGCACGACGAGCTCCGGGGAGGCCAGCGGCTGGTCGTGCGTGTCACGCGCGATGCCATCAAAGAAACGGATCGCCTGAAATGCTTCCAGGGACATCTGGCTGGAGCCGTCATTGTCCGAGCCCTTGCGCATGACCACCAGGTTGCGCGGGTCGCCGCTGGAGATCATCGTGCGCTGCAAGCTGGAGATGAGACCGAGAAACAGCGTGCACGCGACGACCACCAGCGCGATGACCCCCGCGGTCATGATGCTGCGTCCGGGACGGGCGCGGATGTTGCGCAGGCTGTAGGAGAGCGGCAGGAGCACGTTGCTAAAACACCTCGTGCAGCGATTGCACCACTGGCTTGCGCGCCGCGCCCCACGACGGGACGATGCCGGCGAGCATGCCGACGAAGAGCGACAGAAAGAGCCCATCGACAATCACCGGTGCGGTGACGATGAAGTTGCTGAGCGGGCCGAGCGTTTCGCTCCATCCGGCAAACTCGCGCAGGACGCGCGTCAGCCCGATCGCCACCAGCACGCCGCAGCCCCCGGCCAGCGCCGACAGCGTGGCCGCCTCGGTGAGCAGGGTACCGAAGATCACGCGCCGGCCGAAGCCGATGGCTTTGAGCACCGCGATTTCCCCGGCGCGCTCGCGCACGCCCATGGATGCAGTGTTGGCCGCGATGAAGACGATGCATAACGCGACCAGCGCGGTCACGATCAGAATGATGGTGACGAAGCCTTTCAACGAGCCGAAGAAATTGGCGAAGAAGCTCTTCTCGGTCTCGCACGCGGTTTCCGCGTCACTGTTGCGCGACAAGTCGTCGATCTCGCGCATGATGGCATTGACCCGATTCGGATCGGCGGCGCGCACCCAGATCATCCCGGCGATGCCCAGTCCCGGGCGGCCCTGCGCCTTGAGGGCCTGATCGAGGTATTCGCGGTTGAACCAGAACTGCGGCGCCATGCCGTTGGCGATCTCGCCGACGATGCGGAAATCGAGGTTGACCGGCCAGACGGTGCTGCGCAGCGTGACGCGGTCGCCGATTTTCCAGCCGTACTTGTGCATCGTCTGTCGCCCGACAATGGCACCGTCGCGGTAGCGTTGAAATTCGGCGAGCTGCTCCGGTGCGACCGGATAGTCCGGATACACCGCGCCGATGTCTTCCGGCTCGACGGCGAAGTTCGGAAAGGTCACGCGTCCGGCTTCTTCGTAGGCACCGCCGAACCATGTGTGCGACACGACCGCGGCCACTCCCTCGACCTGGCGCACCTTGCGGGTGAACGAGTACGGCATCGGATACACCATGCCGGCTTTGTTGTGCACCGAGATGCGCGTGTTGTTGGCGGCGTGTTCGAGGATGGCGTTGAGTCCCTCGGGCATGGTCATGAGCAAGCAGACGAGTACCACGGCGAGCATGATGGCGCCGCCGGTCAAGGCGCTGCGCAGCTTGTTGCGGCTGAGATTCGCGACAATCAGTGGGAGATACTTCATTGTCCTACACGAGCCGCCGCGCTCATCATGCCGCCACCGGCTGCGAGGTGGATGGCAGCGGAGGCGCGTTCCGCGTCCTCACCTTCAAGGAGCAGTCCCTTGTCCAGATGGTAGGCGTCGTCGACGAAGCGCAAGGCGCGCGGGTCGTGAGTCACCATGACCACGGTTTTCCCAAAATCGTGCTTGAGCTGGCGCAGCAAGCTCAGGATTGCTTCCGCATTGCGCGCGTCGAGATCGCCGGTGGGCTCGTCGGCCACGATCAGGTCGGGATCGGTGACGATGGCGCGGGCGATGGCGACGCGCTGTTGCTCGCCGCCCGAGAGCGTGCGCGGGTAGTGATCGAAGCGCTCCGCGAGGCCGACGATGCGCAGTGCCGTTTCGGCGCGCCGCCGGCGCTCGGTCTTGTCGAGGTGCGTGAGCAGCAGCGGCAAGGCGACGTTGTCGCGCGCATCGAGCACCGGGATCAGGTTGAAGAACTGGAAGATCAAGCCGACGTGCCGCGCCCGCCACGCGGCCAGCTCGTCCTCGCTGAGGTCGTTCAGCTTCTGCCCGACGACGAACACGTCGCCTGCGTCGGGCCGATCGATGCCCGACACCAGATTCAATAGGGTCG
The DNA here is from genome assembly GCA_964611965.1 of uncultured Binatia bacterium (SeqCode). Lineage (GTDB taxonomy): Bacteria > Desulfobacterota > Binatia > HRBIN30 > HRBIN30 > CAZTDK01. Next base: position 12,043 of record CAZTDK010000013.1, read on the forward strand.
ATTTCCCCGATCCCGACGGTCCCATGAAGGCGACAAAGTGCCCCGTGGGAACCGACAACGAAACATCCTCGAGCGCATGGACCTCATCGACGCCGCGCACGTAGCGTCGGGAGACGTGGCGGATGACGATCAGTGGGGTGGTCGCACTCGGCGGCGGCGCTTGCATACGGGCCATCCTAACGCGTGGCGGGCGGTGAAGCGATAAGTGGATGCCCGATCACGCGGGGCCACGCTGCCCCCGGCGTGCCGCGCCGTCTGGAAGAAGCTGAGTATTCTGGTTCACAAAGTGCGAGGAGGTGTCCGCTGGTTGAACCTCCGCCTGGCCCCTCCTTGCTGAGCGACTGTCGATTGTTTCGGATGTAGGGGCGATTCGGGAATCGCCCCACACGGCGCTGCCGATTCGACTCGCCCTATCGGACAGTTCCCGAAATGCCCCTACACGCGAGATGTCCGAACCCGAGAAAATCGACAGTCCCGTAAGGAGGGGAATGTTGGCAAATTTCCCTCCTTAACCAAGGAGGGGCCGGGGGAGGTTACGCGGGGCGAATACGGTACCGTATTGTGTAATGGAGTACTGAGTCCCAGGGATGTGCGTTATCGCTGCACGGCAACCGAGACGACCTTCGGCTGTACCAAGCGCGCGAAGTCGGTGTATTTCATCTTCACCGTCTGGGTGTGCGTGCCGGCATTGAAGACGATGTCCTCGTCGCGGGTCAGCGAGTGGTCGACGTACACCGCAAGATTGTACAAGTTCCCGAACGGCGGCATGGCGCCCGCTTCGCACTTCGGGAACATGCCGGCGAACTCCGGCTCGCTGGCCAGCTGGAGGTCGGGCTTGCCCAGCACTGTTTTGGCGAGGTTGAGGTCGACGCGGTACGGCGCCGGCAGTACCGCCATCATGAAATCGGCGCCGCTGCGCAGTATCACGACCTTGGCGAGCTCGCGCCCAGGCGTATGCTGCGCCTCGGCGATCTCTTGTGCGGTGAAAGCTTGCGGGTGTGAGGCAACTTCGTATGCGACCTTGTTCCGGTCCAGAAACTCGCGCAACTGGGCGAGCATCGGCATGGCGTCCTCCTTTTCCGACAGACGGGTATTTTTCACGCATAGAGTGCGCCACCTCGCGTCGCGCCGCAATATCGCAGGCGGAGGGGACACGTGTGTTCCCGTTCGCAGCGTCGCTACGAGATCGACCGGAGTGTTCTCGTTGAATGGAAGGGTCACGGCAGGCGCCGGCGCAACTCGTCCTCGACGCGCGTCACGCTGGCGGCTAGCGCGCCCGCCGTGTCCAGACGCACGGAATCGGCGCGCTCGTCGCTCCCGAGGTCGGCGAAGCGCCGGCGTTGTTCGAGATAGATTGCCCAGTCGGCATCGGAGGGCGAGTCGGCGCGCTGCGCACGCGCGTCAAGGCGCCGGTGGGTTTCTGCTTCATTGCAGTGGCACTCAATGAACAGGACCGGCACGCCGCGCTGCTGGCCCAGGGTGCGCACCGCCTCGCGGTCCTCGCGTCGCTGGAAGGTGGCGTCGAGAATCACCCCGTGTCCGGCCGTGAGGTGTTGGGCCGCTTCGTCGAGCAGCGCCCGGTAGGTGCGCCGAGTCATCTCCGGAGCATAGAGACCACCATCGTACGCGCGCGGCGCGGCTGCCGCCGCAGCGCCGCCGAGGTTTTTCCGCAGGATGTCGGAGCTCAGGTGCGTGAAGCCGGTGCGGCCGTGCAGGGCGGCGGCAACCGCCGACTTGCCTGTGCCGCTGAGGCCGCTGATGGCGACGAGCGCCGGGTCGGCCGCCCATGTGTAGCGGTAGGCGAGGGCGAAGTGGCGCACCGCACCGCACCGTGCCGCGGCGCGCGCGCCGGCGGAGATTTCCGCCTCGATGCTCGTCAAGCTGTCAACCTTCCCGCGGACATAGGCTCGGTAGCAGCGATAGAACGGCAGCAAGCTGTGGAGCTCGGCGTCCGCCGCATATTCCGCGTAGCGATCGACGAGGCGCGCGGCGTACTCGGGATAGCCCAGATCCTCGATGTCCATGGCGAGGAAGGCGATGTCGGACGCCACGTCGCAGTACCGAAAGCGCGGGTTGAACTCCACGCAGTCGATGATGGCCACGCCGTCGGCGCAGCAGATATGTTCGGCGCGCAGGTCGCCGTGGCCGTCACGGATGCGCTGCTGCGCCTGGCGCCGGCGGAAGAGATCGTCATGGCGTTTGAGGAAACGCCGCGCGAAGTGCTGGATGGCGTCGTCGTCGCGTGCCGCGATGGTGTCTTCACGGAAGCGACGCGCGGCAGCGAAGTTGTCCTCCAGCACGCCCCACACGGCCGCGGGGTCGCCATTGGCAGTGACCTCCGCACTGGTGCCGGTGGTGCGGTGAAACTCCGCCAGGCGGTGTGCGATGGTGTCGAGCAGCACCGGGGTTGCGCGCTGGTCGCGCAGGCACTGGTCCAGCATCTGCTTCGCCGGCAGGCGGCGCATGTGCACGGCGTGCTCAACGGCGTGCGCGTCGTCCTCAGAACCCAGCCAGTAGCGGCTGCCGTCACTGCAAATGCCCAGCACACCGAAGTAGACATCCGGTGCCAGGCGGCGATTCAGCCGCACCTCCTCATGACAGCAGTGGCGCCGCCTTTCCGTTGTCGAGAAGTCGAGAAACGAGAAGCGTACCGGCTTCTTTACCTTGTAGACGTGCTCTCCGGCGAGGAACACGTAGGAGATGTGTGTCTGCACCAAGGTGACCGAGGCGGCGTGATGGGCATAAAAATCGGGGCGGCACATGGCCGTGATGAACGCCGGTAGGCTCACGGCAACGGCGTCCTTGCAGCGGCCAAGCGCGGCGGTCTAATGGCGCGTGGTGAATGGTGAACGGCGAATGTCGAGCCGCGGCATGTTCGGAGATTCACGATTCACCATCCCGCATTCACCATTTATTTCCCGATGATCGCTTCGACGGTGAACCCGGCGGCCTCGAGGGCATACTCGAGATCGTCGACACGCCGGACTTTGAGGCGCAGCAGCAGGCGTGACGGATCCTTGGTGTCGCGGTGCAACCACTTGACCTGGCCGCGTACCTTGCGGACCGCTTCGCGCACCTGTTCGGTGGCCGCGCGCCCTTGCGCTCCGGCGATGACGACTTGCGTCGTGGCCTCGCGTACGCCGGAGAGATCGACAAATGCATCGAGAACGTCTGCGGCCGTCAGGATACCAAGGAGCCTCCCGTTTTCGACGACGGGAAGACCATCGACCCGATGGCGTCGCATCTGGCGGGCGGCTTCGTCGACGAAGGTGTCCGGACCGATGACCAAGGGTTTGGGAGTCATGATCTCAGCGACCCGCCGTGTTTTCGGATGCGCGCTACGCAAATCGCGATCACTCACAATGCCCACGAGGCGTCCCGCCTTGACCACAGGGATGTGGCGGATCCGGTGCTTCGCCAGCAGCGCCCTGGTGTCGTCGACGGAGTCCTCGGGGGAGACCGTCACCAATTGCTTCGACATGCGAGTACGCGCCAGCATCACGGCTCAATTACGTCGAATCGAGGAGCAGGGCAAGGCGCTCCGGTCATGTCTTCAACTGATCAATGCGGCGCGTGGCCAGGATCATGCCACTGGCTGCCGCGATCTCGGCGGCGATCAGGTCGGCATGTCCCAGCAAGGTCTCGCGCACCCGCGCGGTGTTGTGTCGATGTTGGTCGTCAAGCCACGTGGGCGGGGTCATGTCGTCGACCAGCAATATGCCGCATGGGCGGAGTGCGGCGATCGTGCGATCCAGTCCTGCCCATTTGCCGCCTTGTGAGTCGGCAAAGATCAGATCAAAGGATCCGAGGTCGGTGAGAAGGTCGAGGATGTCCGCGACGCGCAGCGAAAGCCACGGCGGCCACGTCCCGGTGCGCGCGACGGCCGCAGTGCCGGGATCGACTTCGACCGAGATGACCTCGACGTCGCGGCGTTCACCGAGGCCATGTACGATCCACGCGGTGCCGACACCGACGCCGGTGCCCATTTCAAGGATCCGCCCGTGCAGCGGAACCGCCGCGGCCAGCGTGGCGAGGAGACGCCCAACCCCGGGTTCGCATGCCAGGGTGAACCCAGCTTCGATCGCGCGTTGCTGGGCGCTGGCAACCAGCGGTGGAAGGCGATCGGTCATGGGGCTCCCTGGCCCGAGGTCATCTCACGCGTTGGCCGGCGAATCAATTGGGGCTCCGACGCGGGCGCCCCGCCTCTTGAAGCTCGGGGATCGTTCAACGGTGACCGCCGACTGGGCGTCACTTCTATTCTGCCCCGGCCTCCTTTTGGGGCCAACGGTTGTGTTTCGAAAAATTTGAGGCAAACTGAGAAATCATGAGTGATCGTCTCCACATCGTACCCGGAACTGCCTTCCTCACACATTTCCCAGGATAGACCACATGCTGCAGCAGACCCGTTTGATCGGGCTGGCGGTAACAACTTGGTTGTTGCTTGCCGGCACTGTCCTCGCGCGCGAGTGGACAGAGGACGTCTTCACGGACAAAGTGAGCGCTGGCCAGCCGTTTGTAGCCGTGGCCGGTCGTGAACTGAGCAATGTGCACAGCGTCATCGGTTCCTCGCGCTTCTACCAGGTACAGAAGAAAGACACGTTCCTGGATATCGCGCGATATTACGATCTTGGATACAACGAGATCGAGGAAGCCAACCCAGGCGTTGATCCGTGGATTCCGCCGGCCGGGCAAATTGTGCTGCTCCCCACGGAGTGGGTGCTGCCCGATGTCGCGTATCAGGGTCTGGTGGTGAACGTTCCCGAGATGCGTCTGTATTACTTCCATCCCTCGGCGCAGGGCACGGTGATCGTCAATACGTTCCCGGTGGGATTGGGCCGCGACGACTGGCGCACACCGTCGGGGAGTTTCAAGGTGGTCGAGAAGACGGTCAATCCTCGCTGGGTGCTGCCGGAATCAATCAAGGCGGAGCACCGGCTCGAGGGCAAGCCGGCGCCCGATTTCATTGCGGGCGGCGACCCGGACAATCCGCTCGGCAAGTATCGTCTGCGCTTGACTCTGCCGCTCTATGGCATTCACGGTACCGACATTCCATGGGGGGTCGGCATGCAGGTGAGCCACGGGTGCGTTCGCCTCTATCCGGAAGACATCGAGCGCTTGTTCCCGATGGTGCCGCTGCACGCCGCCGGCCAGTTCGTCTACCAGCCGGTGAAAATCGGAGCGCGCGACGGACGGATTTTTGTCGAAGTGCACAAGGACATCTATCAGCAGGTGCCCGGACCGTATCGCGAGGCGCTCCGGTTACTCGACAAATTCGGCTGGCGCTTGTCCGCGGATCTCGCGCGTGTGCAGCGCGCTGTGGTCGAAGAGACGGGAGTGCCGATGGACGTCACCCTCGACACCACGGACGTGAAGGACGAGTCGGTTCCAGTGGGTCGGCCACGACGTCAAACCGCCAACGTCAACGCTCCGAGTGCGCCCTAACTGGTGCGGGGGGCTTTCTCTCGATCGACCGCAGCCCTTTCAGGGCTGACGGCATTCCTGCCACGAGCCACGAGCGACGTGCCTAGGGCCATCTTCACCCACCCCACGAGTTGCCGACGCAAAAGCAGATCGAGGAAGCGGTAGGGTCGGCGCGCCGCGTGTTCTCGCAATCGCCTTGCGCACGAAAGATCTGACCGCGCGGATCGATGACCGACAAGGTCCGCCGCGTGACCGGGACCAGCTCCGGCCGCGGCAGGTTATAGTAGCCCCACACGCTGCAGGGAATCACACTGCCAAGGCGCAGCCGCATGGCATTATTCTCGTCCGCCAGGGCGCGGTTCTCTTCGGCCAGCTGTGCCAGGCGTCGCTCGATTTCCGTGGTGTGCTCGGCATCTTCCTCCTGCGTTTTGTAAAGCCCTTCGAGCTGCTTTGCCAGGCGCTCGCTCTCGTCGCGCAGCGCCGCATTTTCCTCGCTCAGGAACTTGGTGCGCTCGTGCGCCCGATCGCGTGCCGTGCGGGCTGCTTCGAAGGCGCGCAGCAGATCCTTGTTGTCGGTGACGCGCGGTGGATGGTCCGGCTGGTTCGGTGTTGGCGATGGTACGGGCACGGCATGCAGCTGGAACCACCGTTGGGCGCGTACCCAATTGCCGAAGCGCGGGGCTTCAATGGTGATCTGGTAGCCGCCGTCGCGCGGGAACCGCTCAGTGCCGATGTCGAACGGCGACTCGTGGATGCCGAGGTCGCGTGGCGCCTCGCCGGCATTGGCCAGGGAGACGCGCATTTGCTGCGGGCCCTCCCAGCGCACCTGAACCGGTGGGTTTACGACAGCCTGGTCCGGAGGCGTGAGAATGATCGGGCGGATCTGCGACAACAGACTGGTGCGAAACAGCACGTCACCAGTGACGATGGCGGCGGCACAGAGCAGGGCGGTCGCAAGAATTCTCACCATGCGGGCACGGAACTAATCAAAATCCATCGTGGATTGATACGGCGTCGATGCGCCTGCCGCGGCACATTCGCATTTCAGCCGAGCAAGGGGCTGGACGCGTGGGCGCGTGCAAGATGGTGCTCGGGTCTCGAGAAGTGCGGTTCACGCTCGGCCGCAGTTATCACAGTCGGTGTGGGCTGTCACCCGGCCGCCGCCGCGGTCTGCAGGGCACGGAACCGTCGATCACTCCAGACTCAGTGGCGACGGTAAAGAACCAACCGCGCGCCCTGGCGATGCATGTCGAAGCGGCCCAGGAAGCTCATGCCGAGCAACGCCAGCGGCAGCGAATCATTGTCGATGACAACCGCATCGACGTCATGCTCGGTGACGTCGCCGACCCGCACCGAGCCGAGTGATACCGACCATCCATGCACGACCCCGTTCACGGTCATGGCTTGAACGGGCCTGCCGCCGCGATAGTCGAGACCGATGCGGCCGGCATCGGCCCGTGAAAGGGCGGTGATCGTGGCGCCGGTGTCGACGACGAAGTGCACGGCTCGTCCATTGACCGTGCCGGTCGTGAAAAACTGTCCGCGCCCGTCCGCCGAAAGGGTTATGGTTCCAGCCGCGACAGCCTCGCCGACGGCCGCGGGATCCTCCCCGAGCTTCAACGTCCTCGTGATCCCGTCGACACTCAGCACCGCGCTGCTGCGGTTGGCACCCAGCAGCTTGACGCCATCGACGGTCTCGCCGACCTCGAGTGTGACCGGCGCGCCATGCTCGATGACGACCTCGGCACTCCGACCGGGCGTGACTGCCACGACGCGCACGTCGGTTGCCAGGCAGAGCGCGGGTAACAGCAACAGTGTGCCGCAGACGTACGACCCTATGCGGCGCGCGGCAACGGCGCGTGTGGAGGTTGGATGTGTTGTCATGAGCGTTCCTGTCGCAGTCCCTTGGCTCGCCCAAGCTCAGCGGGTACCGTTCCAGGTGCCGTGGAGCCGGCCGCCCGACCAGGTTCCATGGAGTGTTGTGCCATGCTTGTCAGCAACGCCGCTGAACCGGCCGTTCATACCTCTGGCAGTGCCAGTTCCCTCGATTCTGGCGATGCCGTGGCCGCAGGTAACCTGGGCGGCGCCCGTCGCGGTCACCTCGCCGTGGCGCTGGACTGTGATCGCTGCCACAGCGGACAATGTGTCTCCCGTTTGCGTGAGGCGCGCCCGCCAGGTACCGGACGCGTGCCCCTCGAAGTGTCCCCACCAGTTGCCGCCCAGGGACGGACAGGCGACGCGGGTGGGTTCCACGGCCGCGCCGGGTCTCAGCGCCAGCTGTTGGGCGAGCCCCGCAATGCTGAGTAGCATTACCCCCGCGATCAGGGCGCGCGGAACCCGTTTTGAGGCACGCATGAAATGTTGCTTCTTCAAAGGGATCCAGAGTCCCTGACTGCCTGATGTACGGCGTGGCCAACGAGCTTGTCAATGTCAGGGGCGGCCGCGCGCGCCGGATGGACTGTCGATGACAAGCGCGGGCACATGGTGCGTCTGACGTGTGCTAGACTGCCGACGATGGGAAGGGGCATCGCACTCGCACTGCTGGCCGCAGCGTTGTGGGGGTTGGCGCCGGTGGCCACCAAGGGGGCGCTGGGCGGATACTCGCCCGAAATGATCAGCGTGGTCCGTCTCGCAGTGGCCGCTGTGCTGCTACGCCGTCTCGGAAAAGCCACGGGCCCATGGCTGCCAACCGATCGCTGGTCGTGGATCGGCGGCGTTGCCTTGGGCGTCGACTTCATTCTGTACAACTACGGACTGCGGCTGACGTCAGCCGGGGTCTCCGGTCTCGTGATCAACGTCGAGGTCGTGGCGACGATTGCGCTCGCCGTCTGGCTGCTGGGCGAGTCGCTGACCGTGCGACGCATCGTGGGCTCGGTGGTCACGCTTGCCGGCGTGCTGTTCGTCAGCAGCGCCGGGCTGGCGCTCGATGACATCGCCGCGCGTGAGCATCTGCTCGGCAATGGAATGGTGATGGTGGCTGGTGTCTCCTGGTCCCTGTTTGCCGTGGCGCAACGGCAGGCGCCACGCCAAGGCAATCTGTTCCAGATGTTGGCGCCGATTTTCACGGTGGCGGCGCTCACCACGACGCCGCCACTGTTGTTGCCGGCGGCATGGCACAATCCGGGAGGAGGCTTCCCGACTTTCCTGTTGAGTGTGCTCGTGGTGCTGTGTACGGTCGCCGTCTATCTCGTCTACGCCCGCTGCCAGGAGCTCGTTGACGTCAGCGTGCTCGCCGTGGTCATCGGGTCGATTCCGATCTTCGCGCTAGTCTTCGCGCGGTTGATTCTGGGCGAGCCCTTGTCGGACCGCGTGGTCATCGGCGGTGCCGTCGTCCTCGCCGGCGTGCTGGTGATTTCCACGGAACGGCCAGCCACGGGCGTGCTCGAAACAACGGCGGTGGAGCGTGTGCCCTAGGACCCCTTCGGGGAGCCTCAGGACAGGATTGGTCACGGCGGGCTGCCAAGTGCGATAGACGGAAACATCGAGATCACGCAAACACGTTGAACCCAGAGGGCGGAAGGCGATGCCGCCCCTCACGCTTTCAATTGCTAGAATGCTGCGCAAGCTTCGAAGTTTTGCGAGGGGCAGCCGGCAGCGACCCGAAGGGGAGCGGTCCATAGAAGGGATGCCCGCCGCAGGCGCGCAGGCCCTACTCGCGTTGTTGGCGCCGCTGTTCGCTGGCGCGCTCCGCATGCAGGCGTTCGAGCTCGACGTCGGAATGGTCGGCGAACACCATCGCTGCCGCGATAGCGTGGTGGCCGGCTTGCTCGTCGATCAAGCGATGCATCGTTTGGCAGACACGCCGGTACGCCGGATGTCCCTGCGGCGCCGTGCGCAGCTCGATCATGTGCATGGCAGCGCGCGCGTTGAGCTCCATGTAGAAGCGGACGCGGTAGGCCATGCACAC
>CAZTDK010000014.1:0-21147 GCA_964611965.1 uncultured Binatia bacterium (SeqCode)
AGGACACCTTCAAGTTGTCGCTGTCCATGATCGTCGCGTGCGCCGCATAGTTGATCATGACCCCCTGCAACTTGGTCGCGTCCGCGGGGTCAGCGGCAACCAACACGCGCAGCTCCTGGTCAACTTGATCGTTTGGCGGCTCGCCGAACTGGCTGTGCAAATACTCGCCGGCATTGATCGTCCCGAGCCGCAGCTGTGCCGGACGCATCGCCTGCCAGGCATCGATGATCGCACCAACCGTCTGGTCCTTGATGTACGCCAGGTAGCCGTTGGACAGACCACCGAACACACCGCTGGTGTCGGGTCCGGAGTGGCTGTGACAGGAGTTGATGACGATGTGGTCGGCGGGAATCAGCCCCGCGGTGACCGCCGCGATGGTCAGGCGCGAGTCGGTGTGACCCCACGGTCCCTTCTTGTAGGCGGCAAAGGAACCTTGGGTCTCGTTCTGGGCAAAGACCACCGTATCTGTTCCGTTGGAGATCACGAACGCGCGCACGTAGATCGGTGCAAGCACGCCGTCGCACTTGCGCGATGGACCAAATCCGTAACCGCCGAGATAGACGGGGCCGCCGAGATAGTTGGGACAGCTCGGCGAGATGTCGCGCTTCGCGATGCCGACATACAGTCCCGTAGACGACGGCAACAGGGTTGGTGGCGGTATCACCGTGATTACGGCGGTGGCCGTGGCAGTGGGCGTCAAGTTGTGAGTGGGCGTTGGTGTCGGCGTGGCCGTGGATGGGGGACCATTCAGTGCAATGCTGACCGCGGCGATCACCTCGTCGATGGTGATGTCACCGTCGCCGTTGATGTCGGCCGCCAGACACGCAGTAACCGGCGCATTGCCGAGGGCGATGCCGACGATGAGCGTCAACTCGTCGATCGTCACCTCGCCGTCATTGCCGCAGTCTCCAATCAGTGCCGCGCTTGATCCCGGCATCCCGATGAGTGCCACAAGGAACACCATCATGCTTGCAAGTTGTCCGCGCCGACGCTTCATGTCTGTCCTCCCCCGGAAACAAATGTGGGCTACGGATATCAACACCGCACACGAATGCCAATCTCTTTCCGGGCCCGCGGGGCCTGCGGCCGGCGTATTTTTCTATGGGCCGCTCCCGTTGGTCGCTATGCGGTGCCGCCGCGAGAACCAGACTTGCGCGTGACACCATCCTCCTCGCAAGGCAGGCGCAGTTTGTCGGCCTCGACAACCCACAGCGACCTAACGGGGAGCAAGTATAGATTGAGGGGGGCTCCGCTCATGCTGAGGCTCCCGAAGCATGGGGCGGGGTTCTTTAGCAGCCTGTTAGAGGCGCAGGGTGCCTAACAGGGGCAACGCCCCCACCGGCAGGCGTGGCGCCGCCGCGTCCAAGCGATCGACCAGTGCGGCAAAGCGCATCGCCGGCAAGGCCCGCGCCGTAAGATCGATATTATGCAGGAAGTTGTCCCAGTGATGCAGCAGCACCGCGCCGGGCGACAGCGCCGCCACCAGGCGCTCGGGGTAACGCTCGGTCGTCGTCCAACCCGCTACACATGCGAGCGCCAGATCCACCGGTGCCACGCGCCAGCGCTGCTCGACGAGCTCGGCGCTACCGACATGGAAGAGACGGCGGCCGCCGACCTCGATCTCCGCGCCAAACACGGCGCCACAGCGATAGGCCTCGGTCCGCATCGGCACATCGGTACAATCGGCAATATCGCCCGGCAGCGGCACTCGGCCAAAGAAAAATGCGGAGTGCGCGCTCGGCCAGAAGCGCAAGCGAAACGGCCCCACCGCCGCTTCGCGCGGCGCGCCGCCCGCCTCAGGCTCGACGCACTCGAGCTGGGTGTCCGGCAGACCGAAGCTGCGGCACAAATGAAGGGCCGAGCGTGAGCCGAAGACGCGCGCCCCGGTCTTCCGAGCAATGACGGGCACGTCGAGGGCGTGGTCGAAGTGCGTGTGCGAGAGAATGATGGCATCGGCACGCGGCACCAGACGCCGCGCCAACGCTTCGTCGGCGCGCAGCGGCGCCCACACGCAGCGCGACAGCGAGGCGCGCGTCAGATAGGGGTCGAGCAACAGCACGTGGCTGTCGAACTCGAGGGCGAACCCGGCGGTCCCAAGCCAGGTAACACGCACACCGCCCGCACCGCCGAGCGGCAACTCGGACGAAAAGAAGAGATCCTCGGGCCGCGTCATTCTGCCTTCTTAACCTGGATGTGAAAAAAGAAAAGCTCACGCCGAGCCGCAGACCACGCTACCGATTGACATTCGCCGCCCGGATGAACGACGCTGTTCGCGCATCCCAGTTTCTAGGCACAGTCAGTTGGGACGCATGAGAACAAGAGGGAAGGATGATGCCAAAGGAAGATGTAAACCAGATCTCTCATCGCCGACGCAAACAGACGATTCGCCGGCTCAGTCTCCTCTGCGCGCTCGCGATACTCGGCGCCGGCTGCGGCGAGGATACGACGACCGTGGCCGCGCCCTCGAACCCTTACGCCGGCTACAAGAGTGAACGGTATTCCAATGATGCATTGTGGCTGTGCCGGCCTGGCCTCGCGGTCGACCAGTGCCTGAACAATCCGCTCGATGCCACCGCACTGCTGGCCGACGGCTCGGTGGAGATCGAGCATCATCAGGCAGCCGCGGATCCCGAGGTGGACTGTTTCTATGTCTATCCCACGGTCGATCTCACCTTGACACCGGGGAACCACACCGATTTTAGCGACCTCAAGCCGATGCTCGATCCGCTGTTGAGCCAGGTGGCTCGCTTCACCCAGTCCTGCCGCGTCTTCGCTCCGCTGTACCGCCAAGCCACCATCGGCTCGTATGTCGGCAACCACCCGGAGATCTTTGACCTCGCCTACTCCGATGTCGTGGATGCCTTTCGCCATTACATGGGCCAGTATAACAACGGACGCCGCTTCATCATTATGGGGCATTCGCAAGGCACCGACATGACGACGCGGTTGCTGCAAGGAGAGATCGACGGCGTTCCGGAGTTGCGCGAGAAGATGGTCGTCGCACTGCTGATCGGTGGCAGCGTTGAAGTCCCGATCGGGAAGGCCATCGGCGGCACCTTTCAAAACCTGCCGCTGTGCACCTCCGAGGAGCAGACCGAATGTGTCATTGCCTACCGCACCTTCGCGGCCGCGCAGCCGCCGACTGGCTCGGCAAACGCGGTGAGCGGTCCCGGGCTGGATTTGGCATGTACCAACCCCGCCGCGCTCGCCAGCGGCAAAGGGACGTTGAGCAGCGCGTATTTCCCGCTCCATACGAACGAATTCATGTTCACGCTTCCGGCCTCGGCAACAGCCCTTACGACTCCGTTCGTCTCCTACCCCAACTTCTACTCAGCGGAGTGTATACCCGACGCCAAGGGGGTCAGCTATTTGCAAATCAGCGCGCCAGCTAATGCCGGCGATCCGCGCATTGATCCAATCCCATATGACAACGCCCTGTTCTCGGGAGCGTTTCTCGGCACGCACATTCTCGACTACAACTTCCCACTCGGCGACCTGCTCCACCTCGTTGATGTCAAGATCGCCGCGAGCAACGGCCGATCGTGAGAATTTGAGGGTTTGAGAATTTGAGGATTGAAGGATTGAAGAATCACCCATCCCCCAAATTCTCCCAATCCTCCAATTCTCCAATCCTCCAATTCTCCAATCCTCCAATTCTTCTAGGTGGCGATCGCGCCTTGCCGTTCTAGATTTTGAATCTCATCGTCGGCGAACCCAAAGCTCGCGAGGGTCGCTGCGGTTCCCTGCGGCACCGAAGAGGTCGCGGCCGCCAAACGCACCGGCGAACGAACCGAAGCATCGCGGTCCACCGATGTTGTGCCGCCGAGCTGGCTGCGCAGCGCCTGCGCAGCTTCGCCCGGAGTCGCGACCGGCGCGACGCAGACATCCTCACCGTTCAGCACTGCCATCCATTCATCGCAGGTCTTCGAACGGAAGATCTCCGCAAAGGTCTCGAAGAGCGCCTGGCGCTCGGCGCCGTCGACGAACTGGCGACGCGCGAGATCGGGACGGCCGATCACCGTGCAGAGCCGCGCATAGAACTGAGGCTCGACGGCGGCGACTGAAAGGTAGCGCGCGTCTGCGGTCTCGAAGACGTGATACCACGGATACCCGCCGCACAGATGCGTGTCGCCGCGTTGTCGATGCTTGCCGGTGTTCCAGAAGTAGTCGTACTCCATCGCCATGAGAAACGCCGGGCCGTCGGCGATGGCAATATCGAGGTAGCACCCAGCACCGGTCTGGGCGCGCCGCCACAAGGCCGCAACCACGTTGAGCGCCGCGCTCAATCCCGCCAGCCCGTCGGCAAACGGCGCACCCGGTACTCCGGGCGGACCATGCGGACCATCGGCCAGATGCAGCACTCCAGAGGCCGCCAGGTAGTTGAGGTCATGGCCGACACGTTCGCGCGCCGGGCCGTCCTGACCGTAGCCGGAAATCGCCGCGTAGATCACGCCCGGGTTCGCAGCCCGCAACGTCTCGTAGTCGATCCCCAGCCGCGTACTGGTTCCCGGCCGGAAGCCTTCGAGGATGACGTCGGCCTGCCGCGCCAGCCGCAAATACGCCTCGCGACCCTGGGGATTCCGCAGATTGATTTTGCAGCGGCCGGTGCCTGCCAGCAACGAGCGCGTCGGGAACAGGCCTGCCAGGCTCGCATAACGCGCCGCCACCGCTTCGGCTTCGGGCGCCTCGATCAGGGTGATCGCGGCGCCGAGATCGCGCAACGCCGGAATGCAGTACATCGCCGGCAGCGTATGCCCGACCGAGAGAATCCGCACCTGTGCCAGCAGCGAGGGCAACATGCCGGCTTCCTACCTTGCTTGGCGCGTCGGCTCAACTCGGCGGCATCGCGATTCGGTCACAGCGGGCCGTGCGAGAAGCGCAGCGTATATGCCGGCCCCGTGGGCATGTCGCCCGGTAGCTCGATCGCAACCTGCGCCCCACGCTGTTGCCAGCGCAGCGGCGCCCCATAACCCAGCAGACGAACTTCCATCGCGCCAGGCAGTTGGAGATCCTCCAGCACGACCGAGTTGCTCGCGGGCTTGGAGAGGACGAGGGCGTAGACGTAGCCACCAGCCTGTGTAAAGCGCACCGCCGCGCCATCTGCGGTGCGGCCGTCCGCTTTGCGCCACGGACGGGTGCCGTAAATGGCCTCGCCGTTGCCCCGCAACCAATTCCCGACGGCCAGCAAACGCGACGCCTGCGCCCACGGGATCAGACCGTTCGCCGTCGGACCGACGTTGAGCAGCAGGTTGCCGTTCTTGCTCGTGACGTCGGCGATCATGTGCACGATCTCCTCGGCCGTCAGCAGATAGTCCTCGGATTCAGCACGGTTGAATCCAAACGATCCTCCGATGCCGCGCGTCGATTCCCATTTGCTCTCCAGGATGCGGTCGAGGACCGCGTACTCCGGCGTCACGAAGTCGTGGTGCTGCCCGCCTTCACCGGCACCGAGCATGAAGCGGTTGTTCACCACGCCGTCGGGGAACCGATTGTAATAGTCGGCGAAGAGGCGCGCCGGCGCAGCCAGCTCCGGATAGCCGATGTCGTTCCACAGCACCGCCGGTTCATAGCGCTCGATCAGCTCACGCCAGTGGGCATCGGCGTAGCGCGCGTAGTCAGCGCGCTGCGGGATCGAGCCCAGGAAGCTCGCCAGACTGTCGATCGGCAGGCCGTGGATGGTCCAGTCGATGCCACCCGAGTAGTACAGCCCCATGCGCATGCCCCGCGCGCGCACGGCCCGGGAGAGCTCACCGACGAAATCACGCTCGGCCTGCCAGTCACGGCGGTGCGGGTTGGGGTGCGCGCTCGGCCACAGCAGGACGCCGTCGTGATGCTTGGTCACGAAGACGACGTAGCGCGCCCCGGCCCGCGCAAAGAGATCGGCCCACGCGTCCACATCGCAGCCGGCCGCCTGTTGCATGAATTGGGGCACGAAGTTGTCGTACGCGTAGTCGGCGCCATAGGTGGCGCGATGATGCTGCTGCGCCGGACTGCCGTCGATGTTGATCGAGTTCCAATACCACTCGGCGTACGGCGTGTGCTTGAACATCCACGCCACTGCGTCGGGATCGCCGAGATCCACGTCGCCGATTCCCTTTTTGTTGGGCGGCGCAAACGCCGGAATCGACGAGACGGTCCAGTGGACGAAGATGCCGAACTTGGCGTCGTGGAACCAAGCGGGGACCGGATGGGTGGCCAGTGACTCAAGGGCAGGCTGGTAGGTCATGGCAGTGCCCTACCCTTCCGCACCTACCCGGCGCAAGCCAGCCTACGATGGATTCCCGCCAAACAATTGCGGGAATGACGAATCAGCCGCCGGCGGCAGGCCCGCAGGTGCCAAGCGCATCAGTCACAGCGCCGAGAATCTCATTGATCGTCACCGTCGCATCGCCGTCGGCGTCTCCCGCGGTGCACGCCGCTACGGGCGCATTGCCGAGCGCGATGGATACCATCGTGAGCAATTCGTCGACCGTGACCTCGTGGTCGCCGCCGCAGTCCCCAAGACACGTCGGGATCAGACGCCCGATGCGATTGCCCACGCCCTCGGTAAACCACAGCGCACTGTCGGGTCCAGCCGCGATGTCGATGGGCCGGCTGGCGTCCGTCAAGCCGCCATATTCGCGGACGCTACCGTCCAGCGTGATGCGGCCGATTTGATTGCCCACGAACTCGGTGAACCACAGATTCCCGTCGGGCCCGCTGGCAATGCTGCGCGGGTGACTTTCATCGGTGGGGACGGGAAACTCACTGATCGCTCCATCGGGTGTCATACGACCGACCTGATTGCCGAACTCTTCCGTGAACCACAGATTCCCGTCGGCGCCCGTGGTGATAGCACGCGGCCCGCTTTCCGGCGTGGGAATCAGAAACTCGGTGATCACCCCCGACGGTGTCACCCGGCCGATTTGATTGCTGGCAAACTCCACAAACCACACGTTGCCGTCGGGGCCACGGCTGATACCGATCGGCCCGCTGTCGGCCGTGGGAATGGCGAATTCGGTGAGGCTGCCGCTGGGTGTCATGCGCCCGATCTGGTTGGCGCCGTTGTCGGTAAACCAGAGGTTGCCGTCGGCACCCAGGGTGATGAAGAACGGACTGCCGTGCGTCGGTCCGAACTCGGTGACCTCCCCTGCCGGCGTCACGCGGCCGATATATTGTGCGTTGAAAGCGGCGCACCACAAGTTGCCGTCGGGCCCCGTTGTGATTCCAATCGGGCCACTGGGAGCCGTGTGCAACGGGAACTCGGTGATCGCGCCAGCCGGGGTGATCGATGCAACCCGACTGGTGCTCAACTCGGTAAACCAGAAATTACCGTCAGGCCCAGCGGCAATGCCGCGCGGCGCGCTGCCGGGCGACGGGACGAGGAACTCTGTGAGCGCGACGGGTTGTGCTTGTGCGGCGATTGCGCAGCAGACGCCGCCGGCGATCCATGCCGCCAGATTGGCGATCCGCACGCGTCGCAGCGATTCTCCAAAGTTGGACATGCTTTGCCGTTTTGAAGGGTATCGCGAGGTCATCGTAAACGTCAACGCGCAATGCACCGGTGAATGCATACGATGTCGAGATCCGGACGGCGGCGGACGGGCGCGCTTGTCGCCGCTACGATGCCGGCGCGAAGACCGCTAACTGCAGCACCCAGGTGCCCCCGCTCACCGCCGCGCCTGCACTGTAGCTTCCCACCACACTGGCAACGGCATCTTCGACAAGGTCGCCGTCCGGTGTCGTCACCATCCGGCTCGTGAAGCCGGCACCCGGCGCGGTAAACGTGGCGCTCGTCATTCCCGCCGCGAACAGCAACTCGGACGGCGTGGACGTCGTCAACGTCGCAGTGGTAGCGCTGCTGCCGCTTGCACTTGCCGAAACACCTCCGTCAAATGGGTTGGTCCGGTTCAAGCCGGAATACTCGGTGATGCGCACATCGACGAACGCGGCGGCTTGCGTGAAGGTGACGGTCACGAAATTGCTTCCGGGCGCTGCGCCGGCGATGTTCGCGGCGAAGTAAATGGCCTGGCTCAAGGCGTTGCCACGATAGGTGGCGATGGCCCGCTGGTACACATTGCCGGCGCTGTCGCTCACGGACACGATATCCGCGGCCGTATCGTTCCAGCCGATCGCGAGGATGTTGGTGTCGCCGGCGGCCTGTGCATTCGCGAAGGCAACGTTCACCGCGCTCTGCGGTGTTTGCGGCGTCGCGGCGCCCGCCTGCACGAAGGTCGGCCCCGGAGACGTCGTCGCGGCAACCAGCGCTGCCGATGCCAGCGAGAGATGGTTGAAATAGTCCACGGCGACCACCGTGTACGAGTATGACGTCAACGGCGCCAAGCCTATGTCGGTAAACGCGGTCGACGGCGTTGTGCGGAGAAAGACCCCATCGCGGAAAATCTGATAGCCGGCCACCGCCACGTCGTCCGTCGACGCCGCCCACGCAAAGCTGATCTGCGCGTCGGCGACGCCCGTCACGTGTAACCCACCGGGCTGGGACGGGGCCTGGGTATCCGCCGGAATCGATGCGGCTTCCAGCACCATCACCCAGTCACCGTCTCCGTCACTGTTTGGCCCGGTTGGGGTGAAGTCTCGCGTACCGGCATTGTCGAACGGCGAGCCGGCGATTGCGCTGAACATCCCGTTGCTCGGATCGTACCAGCGCGCCGATACCGGCGCGGCGAACGTGGACATGTCGACGGTCATCGTGCGACTGGTCGGCATGTACGCCATCACCAGCGCTCCATCCGGCGTGCGTGCCGCCGTCAGATAGTCGCTATCGCCGAGGGCGCCGGCGCTCGAAAACGTCCCGTATCCGGCGGTGACGACCGTGTGGGTCTGATCCGGAATCAAGTTGTACCACGGCCGCGACTCGAAGAGCGATTTCACGTGAATCATCTGGCTCGATGCCGGGGTGTCGAGATGACTTTGCCAACCGCTGCTGAACGCAGAATTTGCGGTGTGCCTTCGTCGAAGGCGTTGTGCTCGAAATCGTAGTTGGCCTCCACCAGGAAGGTCGGCAGCGCATTCGGCCGGTTGTAGTCCGTCAGCACCTGCGCATAGGTCGGATAGTAGGTATAGGAGGCGTTCAACTGAATGAATGGCGCCCAGCTGCTGTCGTTGAGTGAGCCGCTGACGAGATAATCCAGCTCGACAGTGTGAATGTGGCGGTTGTCGGTATCCTGGATGCCCTGTGCGACCGCCTGTACCACCGCGTCGTCCCCGGAATTGCGCCAGCTCTGAAAATCGTTGCCGCTCATCCAGATGATGTTGTCGAAGCCGCGGTAGCGCGTCCCGAGGTAGCGGCCATAGTTGCGCGCCTTGGTGACGCCGTTGGCGTTCAACACACTCAAGAAGCTCCCTGTTTCGGCGGGATCGAGCAGCACCGTCAGACCGTGCTGCGCCGCGCGCTGCAGCATGTGGTCGACACGCGTAAAGAAATTCTCATTCGGCGTCGCGAGATCGCCCGCCGTGGTGAACGGAACGATGCCGTCGTACGTGCTGCCATCGGCGCGTCCGCCGGTGTACTCGGCACACAGCAGGTTGACCCACACGACGTTGAACCCGCTGGCTTGACGGTCGGCGAAGAATGCGTCGGCTTCGGCTTCCGAAAGGTTGACGGTCAACGCCTGCGGAGAATCGCCAGTGAGCAGCACCGGGACGTCATGCTGATCCACCAGGTACCGTCCGCTGGCGCCGACCTTCAGCGGATACGCCGTGCCCGGCAACGTGCCGCCGGCCGGTTTGAACGCCACGAGCTGCATGACCCACGTGCTGCCTGTTTGCTGCGCCGTGACCTCGTACTCCCCCGTCGTCGCTGCAATCTTGTCAGCGGTCACATTGCCGTAGCGGCGCGACCTGGGCCGATAACCACGGGTGATACGGGTTACCGTTCGGCTGCTGGTTTCGCCAGCCACGAACAACAGCTCGTTGACGAGTGTGGCCGTCAGAGGACCGCTGTCCATCACGGGCGCCGAGCCGGACGCCGTGACCGCGGCGTCCAGCGGGGCAATCTGATCGACGCCCGAGTACTCGTGCACGTACAGAACGCCACGCCCGGCAATCGCGGTCGCAAAACTCGCCGTCACCGTCGTGGTCCCCCCGACGATGTTCCGGGCGTAAAGGATCTGCGCACTGCTCGGATCGCCGTTCGCCTGTGTCGGTCCGACCGCACTGATGTATGCATTGCCGGCGCTGTCAGACAGGGAAACCGCTCCGTCATTATCCCAAACGACGTAAGCAACGATCAGATTGCCTGACTTGGTCTTGCGCCGCAGCGCGACGCTGACGCTGCTGCCCGCTGTTACCCGAAGATAGCGACGCTGAACGAGCCTCGGTTTGACCACGACTGCGTGTGCCGCTCCCGAAAACGCCGGGGAGACGCAGACCGCAGCCAACAAAAGGCCGATCCCCAACTGTCTGAACAGTCCACCCATAGTGTCGCCCCTGACGAGATCGCGAGTGGGCATACTCTAAACCGACTCGGCCGCGCACACCAGATAGTTTTGACCCGAAACATGTGGCGCGATGCGTGTCGGAGAATGGAACCACGAAGGGCGCGAAGCTCACGAAGGGAAACAGAAGAGAAGATTCTGAATTCCTCGCTTCGTGTTCTTCGTGTCCTTCGTGGTGAACGATCTTGGGCTCATCTACTTGCTGGCCACAGCGCTCGGCCGCGCCGCCACGCGCTCGAACCACCCGGAGACCCAGCGCAATGTCGGATCGAGCGGTTGGCCCACCGTGCGTCCGAAGTCGAGAAACGCGAACAGAAAGATGTCGGCGAGCGTGAAGCGGGAGCCGGCGATGAATTGGTTGCCGTTCATGAAGCCGTCGAGCCATGCAAGCTTCTCGCGCGCGATGGCTTTGAGGTCGTCGGCTGCCTGCGGGATGGTGTGGATACGATCCTTGAAAAGCATCAAGCCTTCGGCGTAGCGGAAGCCGTTGGCCATGGGCTCGACGATGTTGAGGTCGATGCGCCGCGCCCACATCCGAGTCACGGCACGCTCCTCCGCCGTGCGCCCCACCAGCGCGGGCGTCGGGTGCTTCTCCTCGATGTACTCGCAGTTCGGCAGAATCTCCGCCACGCAGGTTCCGTCGTCCAGCTCGAGGCAGGGCAGCTGTCCCGCCGGGTTCTTCTCGGTGTAGGGCGCGCGGCGATTCTCGCCACTCATGAGATCGACCTGCACCAGCGGGATCTCAACGCCTTTTTCCGCCAGAAACATGCGCACGACGCGCGGGTTGGGTCCAAGTCCGGTGTGGAGCTTCATCATTCGTCCTCCCTTTGAAGGGGCAATCATGCTCCAAGTCATGGCGCGGCGCCAGGCGGGCGCTTGAACCCAGCGCCGCACCGGGCGTAAAAGCTCCTGCATGCCAACTCACATCAAAGCTCCGACACGGATAGAAGCCGCCGGCAACAAGCCGAAGTTGATCGACGAATACATCGGCCGCGTCAACTCGCAGACATCGGCGCTCAGCGTCGCCCACATGCGTTCACCGAGTGGCTGGGTCGAGCCCGGTCAACGGCCGGAGTTTCACGAGTACACCGTGGTCCTCAAGGGCATGCTGCGCGTCGCGCACGAGGGCGGAACCATCGACGTGCACGCCGGCCAGGCGGTGATCGCGAACCCGGGTGAATGGGTGCGTTACAGCACGCCGCTCGCCGAGGGGGCCGAGTACATCGCCGTGTGCCTGCCGGCGTTCGCGCCCAACACGGTGCATCGGGACGAGGGGCTTGGGAAATGAACCGGGGACGACGCTCGGCTGCCCTCGCGCGACGTGCTACGGTGAATCCGGTGGACGCCAATCATGCCGATCCTGTCCATGTTCTACGGCATCGTGGTGCGAATGTACTTCTTCGACGACAAGCAACACCACGCGCCTCACGTCCATGCGGAGTTTTCGGGGAATGAGGCTGTCTTTGCGATTCTAACGGGAGAAGTACTGGCCGGTCAGCTGACTTCTGGGAAGACGCGGCTCGTCCAGGCATGGATCGAGATTCACCGCGACGAGCTCCTGGCTGATTGGCAGTTGGCCGTGAACGGCGAGGAGGTCTTCAAGATCGACCCGTTGAAGTAGGAGATCAATGAATCCACACGTACAATCGGTGCGAGCCCTGGAAGACTATGAGTTGGAGGTTTCATTCGAGAACGGCGAGTCCCGGCGATTCGACGTCAAGCCGTACCTCGATCGCGGAATTTTCGTGCGCCTCCGCGACCATGAAGCGTTTCGGGCAGTACGAGTCGTTGCAGGCTCTATCGAGTGGGCGAATGGGCTCGACCTCAGCTATGACACCCTCTACATCGAGGGGCAGCGCATCCTCGCAGCGCAACCGAAGGCTGAAAAAAGCAATCCAGCATGCCGTTGATGCACAGGGCCATTTGAAACCACACCCGCTCACATCGGCTGAAGCCGCCGACATGGGCAAGTACAACCGGCAATGGGATGGTCAACGAATCAACCGCACCTCGCACTGGCCGACGGACAATGGACTTACGATTGTCTTCGTGCCCGTGCAATAGCCCGATCCCACGCCTTCGGGCTTCTCTTTTTACGCACAAAGGTGCGGTCCAAGGTCGCCGGCCCGATCCGGCCCACAGGCCCTCAAGCCCCCACGCCCTCTTCAGAAGTCGTTCCCATCAATCACCAGCAACTGCACATCGATGCTGTTGTTCTCCGGCGTCGGATCGATGCCCGGACTAACAGCAGTGAAGTGCAGCAGGCAGGTTGCCGGCGTGCGCGCGTCTGGCGAGGTGAAACTGTCGCGTTGGATCAACAGCCGCACCGTGGCGTTCTTGCGGCGCCCGCGCGGCACCAGGATGTGGTCCTGATCGCCGGTTTGCCGCAGAGCAAAGTCGGGCAACCCTTGCAGCACACCAGGTGGGCAGGTGCCGCTCTCCGCCACCAACTGGATGTCGTGTACGTCGCCTGGCGTCGTGTCCATATTCCGTACCCCGACGCGCAGCCGTAACAACCTGGAGAGCGCCCCCTTGCGCAGTCGCACCCGCACCGGGCGGGGATGGGGAAGGACCGCTGAATCATGCGTCACCAGCGGCGTCGGTGTCGGCGTGGGCGTCAACGCCGGTGTCCACGTCGGTCGCGGCGTGGTCGGAGACGGTACGGGACCGCCGCTGCCGACGGAGAACTGGCGACGCACGCGCGCAATGTTGCCCTGGTTATCGCGCACCGATACCAGGAGATGCGCATTGGTCGCCGCTGGCAACGAGGCACTCAGGGGAATGTGATAGATGCCTTGATCAACCGGCGTCACGAGCCCGGCAAGCTCGTCGCCCGGCTGCTGCCCTGCGATGCTGATGTCCGCCGTCACCGAGAGCGACGACACGTTGATCCCACTGTCGGCGTCCGCCATGCCGATGAGAATCTCATCCACCGACGTGTTGGCGCCCGGGCGGGGCGTGGTCACGGTCAGCGTCGGCTTGAGGTCGTCGAGGAACCAGCCGTAACTGGTTTGCGCGTAGTCGATGGGTGCTCCGAGATCGATCCAGCGCGCCACCAGCATCTTCTCGTCCGCCGTCAACGCCGGCACACCACTGCCCGGCGGCGGCATGATCGTTCCTGTATAGTCGAGGTCCGCCGCGTTCGGATCGGCGCCCGACGGCAACGTATTCGGATTGCCCGGTGTCGTCTCGGTGGGATGATCGGCATTGCTCCAACCGTCCAGGCGCTGTCCAAACAGTTTCCACATGAGCAGGCTGCGGCGACTCTGAAACATGCGGACGTAGCGGCTGGCATTCGTCTGCCGCCACACCGGCGTCCCAACCACCACGAGCGGTGCATAGCCCCAGCGCGCGTCTTGATCGTTCGCCAGACGGGCGTAGTCCCCGGGGAGACCGATGTCGTAGGTTGCGTAGTCGTCGAGAACGAGATTGCCCGGCGGTGTCGGATTGGTGTGCGTGTGACACGGCACGCAGCTGCGTTGCAGAAGCGGGCGGATGTCGCGGAAGAACTCGACCGTTACCTCGGGCTGATTCACCACGCGCACGGCCGGATTGCCGCTCGCATCTTTGGTGATCAGCGGCGTCGTCTGCGTCAGGTCGACGACCTGATATTCGGGGCGCGCCGCGTACGTGTCGTCGAAGTTCAACGGCTGCTGGCTGTGCGCATGACAGCCGCCGCAGTTGTAACGCGCTTCACCGGGGCGCAGCTGGTGCCAGGTTTGCGCCATGTTCAGCACCATGCCGTTGCGGTCGATCGTCTGAAACGTGAACGGCTGATCGGCGGGAATCTTGGCAAGAAAGCTGGTGTCGGGGTTGCCTTCCGGATCGAGGATCGGGCTGTTGTCCGAATTGAACTTGCGCAACGGAATCTCGCCGAGAATGCGCATGCGCTCCATCGCGTGGCTGAAGAACAGCTGCCCGCCGCTCGGGCCGCCGTGCGGCCCATAACTGCGGTGCGTGCTCGGCTCCATCGCCACGATGCGAATCGCCCAGACATCGCTGTTGCTGTACTTGCCAGCATCGGCGCCCTGGAACGTCCAGTTGCTGCTCTGCCCGTTCTCGCTGGTGTTGAACGCGTCGAGGCCGTCGAAGGTGTTCGACCACGGCGGTACCGTACCGGGAAAACTCTCGCGCTTGTAGATGCTGCTGGTCCCGATCAATCCATACGGCGTTCCCGCCGGCAGCTCCGGCTCCGCCGTGCCGTCGTTGGGCAGCCACGGCAGCTGCGCCGGTTCGTCAACCCCGTGCACGGCGCGATACGTGACCACCGGGCGCGGCCATGCTTCGTTGTACTGCGGATCATTCTTGATCGGCACCAGCGCGCTCGGCGAGTTGATGACGTTAGCGCCCGGGATGACATACAAGCCGGAGTTGTCGTACGGCTGCGGATCGGGGCGATTGAGATTGTTGGCCGGACCCGGCGTCCACACGACGAGCAGGTCGTTGTTCGGCGCGGCGCACGGATGCGTGAACTTGCCGACGCGCACGCCGTTGCTGCCGACCGGAGCCGCTTCGTCGTTACCGTGCGTGAACGGCACGATCGAATACATACCCCATGGAGTGAACGGCATTTGAAATGGATAGGAGAAGCCGCCGCCGACAGTCTGTTGGATCGACGGATTGTCGGCGGGGAACGCATCGTAGAAGCGCGGCGTCCCTGCCGGCGGCGCAATCGGCACGCGCAACAGCGCGCCGAAACCGTTGTCGTTGAGGTTGTAGTAATCGACGACAACAAGGTCGTCGTTGGAGAGCTGCGTCATGAAATGGAACGCTTGGCCTTCCAGGAACGCGCTGACCATCGGCGACCAGACACGGCCGTCCGGATAGATCGACCAGATGCCCCACATCCGGTCATCGCGCAGCCCCTGCGTTTCCATCGAGCTGAATAGCAGCCGCCCGTCACGCAACGGTGTCGGATGCAGCGCGCTGCCGATGTTCATCGGCGCGATCTGCGTCACGTTGGAGCCGTCTTCGTCCATGACGAAGAGTTGCATCGTCGGGTTGGTGAGCCCTTTCGGTGGCACGAAGCCGTTGCGGTTGCTGGTGAACGCGATCTTCCCACCAGCCACCGGCGCGGGGCCAAGGTTGAGAATGCCGTAGCCGAGGTAGTCGTGTCCGGATGACGGATTCACCGGATTCGACTCATCCCAGTTACCGCTACCGGTGTTGGGGGTGAACTCCCCGAACGTCAGTTGTTGGATCTCGCGCGTCGCCAGGTTGATGCGAAAGATATCCGCACCCGCGTATGGCAAGCCGCGTTGCTGGTTGTACCCCTGGGGGCTCACATCCGGAAAGTAGCTGTAGTACACCCACTGCGCGTCGAAGGAGACGAACGGGTCCGTGACCGCGCCGACGCCGCCAGCAACCAGGCGCTCCTCGCTGCCGTCCGGGTGCAGCAGCATCAGATCCGCGCCGGGATCGAGGCTGGCGGGGTGCCCCACCTCGGGCCACGTGGTGTTCGCCGTGTCGCCGAACCGCGGCTGGCGCACGTAGACAATGTCGTAGGTGACGGCGGCGCCGACAGTCGGCGCCAGCACAAGCGCGGATGTTAAGAAAACGCCGACGGTGACAACAAAGAGTTGGCGGTGTCGTCCAAATCCCATGATTTTCTCCTATACCACGAGTCGGTGCAGGAGAGAGGAGCAACAGAGGGGCCAGCTACATCACCGGGGGCTGAAGCCCCCGGAGTTGCCGGCGCGCCGCACATCAGTTGGAGTTCCCGATCGAAGTTGGATACCGTGCCGCGCGGAGGGCCTTCCGCATGGCAGACGCCGATCTCAACAAACCCGATGCGCTCGCCGACTTCGAGCGCCGGCAGATCACGTTGCAGGACAAGACCAAGCTCGTCTTCGTTGCCGGAGCGGGTCCCGCGGTCCTCGTGATGACCGAAATGCCCGGCATCTCGCCGCACGTCGCGCGCTTCGCGCGCTGGGTGCGCGACGCCGGATTTACCGTGTGGATGCCGAATCTGTTCGGCGACCCAGGACGTCCGATCTCCATCGCCTACTCGATCAGCTCCATGGTCAAAGGCTGCATCAGCGCCGAGTTCCGCGCCTTTGCCTCGAACGCCTCCAGCCCGGTGACCCAATGGTTGCGCGCGCTGGCGGCACACGCGCATCCGCGGTGCGGCGGCAAGGGCGTCGGCGCGATCGGTATGTGCTTCACCGGCAACTTCGCGCTGTCGATGATGCTCGAGCCGGCGATGCTGGCCCCGGTTTTGTCGCAGCCGTCGTTGCCAATCGCAAGCGCCAGCGGCATGCACATTGCGCCGGATGAGCTGCGCGCCGTCACGGAGCGTCTCGAACGCGAGGATCTCACCGTCCTCGCCTATCGCTTCGCTGGCGACGCCTTCTGCCGCGCCCAGCGTTTCGCGGCCTATCAGCAGGCGTTGGGCGACCGCTTCCAGCCACGCGTCTTACCCGACAGCTGCGCCAACCCCGATGCGCCGATGAAGAACCCGCACAGCGTCGTTACGCTCCATCTGATCGACGAGCACGACCAGCCGACGCGCCAGGCGGTGGAGGAGATCATCGGGTTCTTCAAATTGCGATTGATGCAGTGAATCAGTGCTGAGTGCTGAGTCCTGAGTGCTGAGAGGCACTCCGGCAGACATTGGGCTCAGTATACTCAGGACTCAGCACTCAGCACTAATCTTCATCCCCTCGAGGACTGCGGCGCTCGCTTCTTCCAGCGCGGCACAGGCAACGAGGCCTGACGGGTCGCGGCATCGTCCGCATGCCGTGCGAACGAGCGCCACGTCGCGGCGCCGAGGCGCTCACCTTGGGCCTGGATTTCGAGCCGCTGGAGGCTGCATGAAGAAGAAGTAGTACAAGTCACGACAGTGTCGCTCCAGAGCGTTGCCGAAATCCACCGATCAGACTACAGTCCGCCGCCATGCGGCTTCCCGTCCGTGACGCGCACCCCGGCCGCCGGGCTCCATCGCCATGCCGGTTTCGGAGCGCCCATGAGTAGCGCGGCGGCGCGACCCGCGCTTCCAACGGGACTCGGGCGCTTCATTCCCGCCCTCGATTCGCTGCGCCATTACGGCCTCCATGACGCGCGCGCGGATGCGATCGCCGGCTTGACGGTGGCCGCCGTCGCCGTTCCCCAGGCGATGGCGTATGCGATGGTCGCTGGAGTCCCCCCTGAATATGGTCTCTACACCGCCGTCGTGATGACCGCCGTCGGCGCGATCTTCGACTCGTCGAAGCAGCTGATCAACGGCCCGACCAATGCCATCTCCATCGCCGTGCTCAGCGCCATCGCCGTCGTCGATGGAACGGAGCAGAAAATTCAGGCGGCCATCATGCTGGCATTCATGGTCGGCTGTATCCAACTCGCCATCACCCTGTGCCGGCTCGGCGACCTGACGCGCTACATCTCCCATTCGGTCATCGTGGGCTTCACCCTGGGTGCCAGTGGGTTGCTCGTGCTCGATCAGTTGAAGAACCTGCTCGGCATGCACTCGATGGGAGACGCGCACGCGCATTTTCTTTACCGCTTCTGGCTGACCGTGGTGTACGGCGGCGGCATCCACGCTGCCACTGCCGCCGTCGGGCTCGGCACCATCGGCCTGGTCGTCGCACTACGCTGGTTCAAAGAGCGCATCGGCTGGCGGCTGCTGCCTGAATTCTTGATCGTCGTCGCCGCGATGGCCGCGCTGGTTGCACAGCTCGGTCTCGACCGACAAGGAGTCACGGTGATCGGTGAGATCCCGGCGAAGTTGCCGCACTTCGCGCTCCCGCCCCTCGACGCCGGCTTGATCCGAACCTTTTCAAACTCCGCGTTTGCCATCGCGCTGCTGGGGCTGCTGGAAGCGATTTCCATGGCCAAGGCGATCGCCGCGCAAACGCGCCAGAAGCTCGACATGAACCAGCAGTGCCTGAGCGAGGGGTTGGCGAACTTCACCGGGAGCTTTTTCCAATGCATCCCGGGCTCCGGATCGCTGACACGCTCCGCCATCAACCAACAAGCCGGCGCGTCCACGCAATGGTCGGGCATCGTGTCGGCGCTGGCGGTCGCGGTGATCATGGTGCAGTTCGCGCCCTACGCCCGCTTCATTCCGCGCGCCGCGCTCGCCGGCATCCTCATGGTGACGTCGTGGAAGATGGTCGACTGGCGCGCGCTCACCTACCACGTGCGCGCCACCCCCTTCGACGCCGCGATCGTCGCCGCCACGGCCGTGGCGGCCGTCGCCATCTCCGTCGAGTTTTGCGTGCTGATCGGCGTCTTCATGTCGTTCCTGCTGGCCGTGCGGCGCGCCGGCCGCATGCAATTGACGGAGTTCGTGGTTTCCGCCGACGGCGGCATCCACGAGCGCATCCCCGAGGACGAGGTCAGCGGGCCCATCCTCATCTTCGGATTGGAAGGCGAGATGTTTTTCGGCTCCACGGCCGCCCTCGAGCGCCATTTTGCGCACATCGAGGAGCGCGTCGAGGATCGGCGTTGCGTTGTGGTCCTACGGATGAAGCGGGTCCGCAATCCCGACGCCGTCGGTCTGACGCTGTTTGCAGGATTTCTCGACCGCATGAAGGCGCGCGAGGTACGCGTGCTGTTGTGCGGCGTGCGCGCCGCGCTGTTCGCCAGCATGCAGAAGACCGGCCTCACGGAGCGGCTGGACGAAAAAGAGATCTTCCTCGAACAACCGGTGCGTGAAACGAGCACGCTGCTCGCCGTCCGCCACGCCTACGAGCTCACCTCGACGCCGTGGCCGCGCGACGTCCACGAACCCGGCTTCTACTATCAAATCTAGGCCTGCGGCCCGCGTCTCTTCTATGGGCCGCTCCCGTTGGTCGCTAGGCGGTGCCGTCGCGGGAATTTGACGGGCGCGCTACGTCCTCGGACTCGCAAGCGGCAGCCCGTGCTCAGGTTCTCCCGATAACTCGGCAGCCAGGGACGGCTGCCGCCACCCAGATATGCAGAGCGCCTTCGAAGACATCTCTTTTGAAGGCATCGATGGATGTCCCAGTGGCTGCAGGCCTCTGCGCCTGCAGCGAAAGATTCGCTGTTCGTGTTTCATGCACCAACTGAGACACTTCCGGTTCAGGCAGGCCTGCTTCCGCTCGTCGAGCGCGCGTGCTAGTACCGACCCTCCCAAAGAATGGCGGAGTCGGTGCGCAGCATGGGTGATCTCCTTTCAACGCTTAATCCAATGCAACAGCAGGCGGTGCTGCACAGCAGCGGCCCACTGCTCATCCTCGCCGGCGCCGGCTCGGGCAAGACGCGCACGCTGACGCATCGCGTCGCACACCTCATCGGTGAGCACGGCGTGCCGCCGTGGCGCATCCTGGCGGTGACCTTTACCAACAAGGCCGCCGGCGAGCTGCGCGAACGCGTCAACCGCTTGATCGGCGACGCCGAACCGCCGTGGGTGTCGACGTTTCACTCCATGTGCGTCCGCCTCCTGCGCCGCGAGATCGAAGCGCTTGGGTTCACCCGCAACTTCGTGATCTACGACGATCAAGACCAGGAGCGCCTGCTCAAGGAGTGTCTGCGCGAGATGGACGTCGCGGAGCAGACGCTCAACGCGCGCGCCGCCGCCGGCATCATCGACGCCGCCAAGAATCGCGGCATCGCGCCGGCGAAGTACGACCGTAGTGACCTTTGGCACGAACGCGCCGCGCAGGTCTACGCGCTGTATCAGGAGAAGATGCGGCGCAACAACGCGCTCGATTTCGGGGATCTCCTCTTGTACACCGTGCGCCTGTTCGAAGAGCATCCCGACGTGCTCGAGCGCTACCGCGAGCGCTTCCTGCACGTGCTCGTCGACGAGTACCAGGACACCAACGCGGTGCAGTACCGGCTGACGAACCTCCTGGCCTCACGACACCGCAACCTGTGCGTCGTCGGCGACGAGGACCAGTCGATCTATCGCTGGCGCGGTGCCGAGATCGGCAACATCCTCGACTTCGAACGCGACTACCCCGACGCCGTCGTCATCCGCTTGGAGCAGAACTATCGCTCCACCGGCACCATCCTCGACGCCGCCGGCGCCGTGGTGGCGCAGAACACGCAGCGCAAGGGCAAGACGTTGTGGACCGAAAATCCCCGCGGCGAGAAGATCACCCTGGCGCTGCTCGACGACGAGGTGGATGAAGCGCGCTACATCGCCACCGAGATCAACCGCCTCGACAAGGCCGGCCGCGCACTCAGCGAATTGGCGGTCTTCTATCGGACCAATGCACAATCACGGGCGCTGGAAGAAGCGCTGGTGCGGCAACGCATCCCGTACGTCATGGTCGGCGGCGTCAAGTTCTTCGCCCGCGCCGAGGTGAAGGACGTGCTCGCCTATCTCCGCGTGCTCGTGAATCCGGCCGATACGGTGGCCGCCAAGCGTATCATCAACGTGCCGGCGCGCGGCATCGGCAGCGCCACGGTCGAACGCATTGCCGCGCTCGAAGTGGAGGCCGGTGGCTTCCTGCCGGCCTGCCGCCTCGCACTCGAACGCGATCTGCTGAAGAGCGTCGCGGTCGAGAAAGTGGAGAAGTTCGTCGCGCTGATGACGTCGTTCCGCGACGCCAGCGCGACGCTGCTGTACCCGCAGCTGGCGGCGCGCATCATTGAAGAGACCGGGTACGGCACGATGCTGCGCGAGGATCAGACCGAGCAATCGCAGGACCGCGTGCAGAACCTCGAAGAGCTGCTGCGTGGCATGGAGGAGTACGCCGGCAGCGCCAAGACGCTGGATCGCGAGCGCCACCAGCGACTTCCC
>CAZTDK010000015.1:0-3951 GCA_964611965.1 uncultured Binatia bacterium (SeqCode)
CGCCCTTAGTCCGCGTGAGGAAGTCAGCCGCCACGCCCGCACCGTCGGGCTCGAGCAGCTCCACCTCGCTGCCGCCGACTTGCAGGACGCTGCGCCGCGCGCCCAGCTCGGGCAGGCGATCCTCGCGGCTGACGACTGCCTCCAGCAGGGTTTGATAACCTGCGGCGGCAGCACGCCGGTCCGAAACGACAACTTGAATGCGGTCGACGCCGGTCAGCATGCGTCCACTTGGTACGAACGCCGCATGCTGTCAAGCCGCGGTACGGCGCATGGTCGCGTTCACGGCTGTAGCTGCGCGCACGCGCTCACGGGCGCGGGCAAGGCATCACCGCTCATCCGCGTGGCGCCGAACGTCGAGCCTTCGAGACGGATTTGATCCGACACGTGCGTTCCGGTCACTTGCGCGTAGCCACTCACGTTTCCGCAGAAGCTGTCCTGCGAGATCGTCTTGCCGGTGAGAACGAATTCGTTGACCGTCAGAAAGGGATCGCTCAGAACCGGATACGCTTGCGGTGGCACGAATCGGGTGCCGAAGTTTGCTGCGAAGCTGCCGTCGGCCGCCAGTGGAACGTTGGTGATTCTCCACGCTGTGCCCACGGGTGTCTTCGAAATCGCGTCGAGCACCTGAAGCGGCAGGTCCAAGGTGCTGCCGTGCACGCTGGCCACCGCACTGAAGTAAATCGGCTCGGCCGGCCAGATCACCGGCCCCAGCGTCAGCCCGTAGGTGCCGCTGATATCGAAGACCGTAGTATCTGCAGGCAGGGGTGGTGGCTCGCACGCGTGCTTCGCTGGCGGCGGAACGCAGGCAGCCGGGGCCTGGGTGAAGTCGACGTCGGCGAGCCAGATGTCGCTCGGGGTGAATTGGCCCTCCAGCCAGGGCGGATCCTTTGCCACAGTGCTGCTGTACCAGGCCAGCAGGGAGTGGTCCTGGTCGATTGGTGCGAGTGATGTGTACGCCGTATCGCCGGCGCTTTGCACCTCCTGGATCTCGCAGGCGTCGATCGGCGCCTGCGGGTTGGCCAGATCGCCGCGCAATTCGTAGATCGCGGTGCGCTTGTGCGTGCAGGGCAAGTGCTTGCGGGCGAACACGAAGCTGCGCGTCTCGCCGCCTTGCTGGCGGACGATCCAGGTTGGCCCGTCGATGCGCGGCTCGATGCGCCGCCCGCATTCCCACGTGACGAACGGATCGGTCGACGTACAGATCGCCGTCTGCCCGTTATCGAGGATGTCCTGATTGTCGAGACGGACGAGCGCCACGGCCGTTTCATTGTTGTCGCCGAAGAACTGCAACTCGGCTTCGCTCGGGACGTCGTCGTACGAGGAGATGATGATCGAGCGCTTCTCCCAGCTCACGCCGTCCTCCGACGCGAACAGTCCGACCATGGTGTCGCCGTCGTTGTAGCCGGTGGCGAAGAGCGTGTGTTGTGGTGCGCCGGATTCAGTGTAATCGCGTCTGGTGTATCGCCAGAAGCCCCAGAACTTTTCGGCGGTGCCCGGCGTGATATCGGCGTAGGTCTTCACTGGCGCGCTCCAGGTGTGGCCGCCGTCGGTGGATTGGGCACGAATCGTCCACGCCTGTCCAAACAGATCGCGGTAGTGGGCGCCCGGCAAGCGACTGATGGCGTACATGTACAGCGTGCCGTTCATCTCCACCAGCTTGGGGTCGCGAATGTCGCGCTCGCCCTCCAGGTTGTTGGCATTGACCTCGCTGATCTTCGTGAAGCTGCGTCCGTCATCCGTCGACTCGAAGACGTTGATGTGCGCCTGTGCCGAACCGACCTGCCCGGTCTCACCGCCGCGAAAGATCAACAGGATGCGATCGCCGAGCCGGATCATCTCGGTGTTTTCACTGTGCAGGCCGTCCGAGTAGATGATGCGCTGGTTGGTGGCGAAGCCGGTGGCGGCAGCGGTGCTTGTTGGCGTAGTCGTGGCCATGCTTGTGGGCGTGTTTGTCGGTGGAGCGTTTGGGGGTGTCGCGCGGGGGGTAGTGATGATGGTAGGCGTATTGACCGACGGACTGCCGGAAACGTTGGACTCGCCGCAGCCCGTGGCTGCAAACGCCAGCACCGCAATCGACAACCCTGTTCGTATACGCATTCGCATGTCCTCCGCCGCCGGTTGGATGACTTAGCGGACCAAGCGGGATTTGCCGAGTAACAAAAGATGATAGCGCGCCGCAACCCCGCAACCGCGATCGTGTGACCGCGCTCTCTTGCGCCCGCGAGTGTGATTCAGTATCGATAACGGCTGGCGACTCCGACCGCCGTCGCCCCCGCCGCTCCAGGCGGGACATCTCGGATGGTGAGTGTAGCTCAACTGGCAGAGCACCGGACTGTGGCTCCGGGGGTTGAGGGTTCAAGCCCCTTCACTCACCCTTCTTCAACTGCGGCTACGGATTTGGGCCTTTCCAAATCGACCCATCCGCCATCACCACTTGCTCCATCCTGAACTGATAACGCGTGACGATGTCGCAGGCGTCCATGGTCCACCCCGTTTCGCACTTTTCGCCAGGGGCAATGGCTCGATCCTGCGCCTGAAGCTGACGCGAGCGCTCACCGCCTCTACATGCCCCCTTGCCGAAATCGTCGGTGAGCGTTGCATCAATCTCAAATGCGCTCACCGTCGTCGCGGAGCGATTGTACACCTCGAGGATCACCAGAGGCGTGCCGACGGAATCGTGGGAAATGATCGATGCGACAATGAGGAGCGGCGATCCGCTGACCGGCTCGACGACGCCCGCGGCTGCCAGCTCCCCTTCGGCTTGCATCGCGCCCTGCAGTCCCTTCGCGAGCCTGGCGTGCGCCAAGTCGCACGATGAGCAGAGCCCCGCGAGTACAAGTGCAATGACCGTGTTCCGCGCGATGGTGCACAAGGAATATCGGCTTGCTCCTCGCCCCATGTGGTGAAAGTGCTCGCGGAGTAAGAAAATGGAAAACCGGAAATGGAAAATTGAGAACGGAGAACGGGCCAATGCGTTCCATTTGCCGGTTCTGAATTCCCGGTTCTCCATTCTCGGTTTTCCATTTCTCTTCTGCTTGGTTCCGGCTCTGCCGGGTTAGGGTTCGCGAGCGGCACGCTGGGACGTACGAAGCGGCGATTGTGGCGCTCCGCGAGCAGAAACCGGGAGGCAATACCCGCCGCGGTCCTACGTCGGGCAATTTGCGAGGTCATTGTTCACCGCCGCAATGATCTCGTCGACTGTGATGTCGCCCGACGCGTCGGCATCTCCCGCGGGACATGCCGCGAGCGGCGTAACGCCGAGATCGATGTTCACCATGGTGATGATCTCGTCCACGGTGACGTCGCCGCTGCCGTCGCAGTCGCCAATGCAAGCGGGAACGGCCGGAGTTGGCGTCGCGCTCGGTGTGGGCGGCGCCGGGCCCGGATTGATGGAGACGCCGATGGTCGCCCAGCTCGCCGAGCTCAGGTTCCACGACATTGTCACCGACCCGGCGCCGTCGGCCGTACTCCCGGCGCCGGTGACTCCCTCCGTGGCTCCCGAGGTGGCGCTCACCGCACCAAAGTACTGCGGCGTTTGTCCTTCTCCCGCCGCGAGCGACGTATCGAAGGTGGTCGCGACGGCGTCGAGGACGATGGCGCCCGGCATGCTGGAGACATCGACGCTCGCCGGTGCGCCGGTTTCACCAGAGCTCGTCGTGGCGGTGCCGAGCGGGGTGTCGGGATCGACGCCGACGAACGAGGTCGCGCCGCTCACCATGCGGTGATTCGACGGCAACGTGACGCGCACGTTGCCGGTTCCCGCCGGTGCGTTCACCAGCTTCCACAACTGCACGGTGACGGCCTTGTCACTGTCGCTGACCGTGCCGACTTGTGTGAGCGCGCACAAGCAGCTTGCCGGATCGCACGTCGACGAGCACGCGCTGGACCCTGAGCCCCACTCGACACTATTGACGGCAGGGCAGTTGAACACTCGGTGGCAAAGGCCATAAA
>CAZTDK010000015.1:3961-16829 GCA_964611965.1 uncultured Binatia bacterium (SeqCode)
GACACTATTGACGGCAGTGTGCGCGTGCACCTCGACGCCGACCATCAAGAGCGCGTCAGTGCCGGAGGTGATCGTGTGCGGGTAAATCAGCTCTGCCGCATCGATAGTCGAGAAGCTGGTGTTGTCGACCGCCAGCTGGGCGCGCGCGCTGCCGTTGCCGAGACTCAGGAGGACCGCCGCCGCAGTGAACGCGGCAATACGGCGGATTGCGGAGACGTGATTGCCGGGAGCAGGCGAGCGCGGAGTGCGAGGCGGCATCGAAAAACCAAGTGCGAGTTAGAGTGAACCTCTGCGCGGCGATTTGCAACTCCTTGTCAGCGCTCTGCCCATCACTGATGGATACCCTTGGACGGCTGCCGCTAGAGACGGCTGCGCCCACCGAAGAATTCAAGCGCCAATGAGAACTGATGGTGGCGGCAGGCCTCTGCGCCTGCCGAGTTGTGTTTCGCGAAAGCCTCTTCGGACGTCAACCGTATGCTCTGGTCCCTCGTCACTCATGCAGAACGACAAACGCAGCGCGGACCGTATCCGCGCAGGAGGATTTATGAGAATCGCACAAGTTGCCGGACTGCTCTTGCCACTGAGCCTGGCACTCGCCGCTCAACCCGGCTGGGCGTGTCCGGGAGGTGGCAAGTGGGCTTGCAAGGATGACGTCAAGCAGTTCTGCCCCGACATCACCCCGGGTCCCGGCAGTCGCAAGAGTATCCATGATTGTCTGCAGCAAAATGCCGCGAATCTGTCGCCGGCCTGCCAGCAGCAGCTGAGTCAAATGCAAGCGAAGGTAGCTGCACTGCTACAGACCTGCGCCAGCGACATCCAGTCGCTCTGCAGTGACTCCGCTTCGGATACTCACGCGACGCTCAAGTGCCTGCATGAGAACCGTTCCAGTCTCTCGCAAGCGTGCAAGGACCAGCTGCCCAAGCATCGCTGGAAGCATCATCACGGGAAGGATTGCCAAGGGTCCGTCGACAGCGGATCAGCCCAATAGCTGCCGGGCCGCCGCCCGCACGCGCGAGACAGGCCGCTTACTTGAAGCATCTGGAGTAGGGGCCTGTCTCGCACCTTCATCCCACCCGCGTTTCGAGTTCACCATGTTCTTGAAGCAGTGACCATTTTCCGAGTTGCTATTTTGTGGGCGAAACGTTCGACGTCGCCGTGCTTGTCGAGGACCTCGATAGCCGCGTTGCCGAACCGGCCGCGCGTGGTCTAAGCAGCGCTCGTACTCATCGCCGACGAGAATCCGCCGAGGTCATGGTCGCGCTCGCGCAGCTTCGCGGCACTGCCGTACTCGACGATGGCAAAATGCCTCGACGGCAGACAGCGTCGCGAGTTCCGCTTGACGCAGCTTCGCTGCGCCAACTATGCAGGGTGCGCCAGGTAGATGAGGACGAGCGATGCCGCCACGAACCACTCGAGCGATCGTGCAAACCGGGCCGCGCCAGCTCGAGCTGCGCGAGCTGCCGATTCCGGACATCGATGACGACAGTGGACTGCTGCGGGTCGAGGCCTGCGGCATCTGCGGCAGCGACGTCGAGCAATACACCGGAACGATCCCGGTCAATTGGCCGCTGATCCCGGGACACGAGCCGCTCGGGATCATCGAGCGCATCGGCGACCGTGCCGCCAAGCGCTGGGGGGTGAACGTCGGTGACCGTGTTGCCGTCGAAGTCCTCATTCCCTGCGGCCATTGCCGCGCCTGCATCGAGGGGCGTTACCAGATGTGCCGCGGGCGTGGCGGCATGTTCGGCTATGCCTACGTGCCGCTCTCACATCCGCCGGGCCTGTGGGGCGCGTACGCCGATTATATGTATCTCGACCCGGCGTCGATCCTTCATCCGATGCGCAAAGATCTCCCGGCCAGCCTGGCGGTGATGTTCAACCCGCTGGGCGCCGGCTTTCGCTGGGCGGTGGAGATCCCCCACACCGGTCCCGGCGATGTCGTGCTCATCCTCGGCCCGGGACAGCGCGGCCTCGCCAGTGTCGTGGCGGCGCGCACCGCCGGGGCCGATCTGATCATCGTGACCGGGCTGACGCGCGACGCGAAGAAGCTGGCGCTGGCGCTGGAACTGGGCGCGGATCACGTCATCAACGCGGAAACCGAGGACGTGCGCTCGCGGGTGCGCGAGCTGACCAAAGGACACGGCGCCGATGTGGTCATCGAGGTGTCCTCCTACGCACCGGAGCCCGTGGCCGAGGCGCTCTTCTACGCCGCCACCGGCGGCCGCATCGTGCTGGCGGGCGTCAAAGGGTTCAAGGCGGTGCCGGAGTTTCTGAGCGATCTCGTCGTCGTCAAGGAGCTGACCATCAAAGGCGCCTTCGGCGTCACCTCGCGGGCGTATGAATCTGCCATCCGGTTGATCGAATCGGGTCGCGTGCCGCTCGAGAAGATGCACACGCACGACTTCCCGCTCGTCCAGGCCGAGCACGCCATCAAGATGCTCGCCGGCGAGATTCCCGGCGAGTCGAGCATCCACTCGTGCTTGGTCCCCGGGCTCGGCTGATTTCAGGCAGACATGTTGCCCCACAACCGAATCACGAAAGCACGAAACCGCGAAAGCACGAAAAAGGACGGACTCCCGTACTTCCGATCTTGCTTTCGTGCCTTCCAGATTTCGTGGGTCCTGTGGGCTCTCGTCGGCTCCACGGGCCTCATCGGGATCGCGAGCGCTGCCTCGCCGCCCTGCGTCGGCAACTGCGACGGCGGCGGAGACGTCACCGTGAACGAGCTCGTCACCATGGTGAATGTCGCCCTCGGCAACGCCTCAGTGTCTGATTGCCTCGCCGGCGATGCGGACGGCAACGGAGCGATCACGATCGATGAAATCGTTGCGGCCGTTCACAACGCCGTGAACGGCTGCCCAACCCTAGTGCCGACGCCGATAGTGTCGCCAACGCCGACGCCGTCCTATCCAGGCGCGACACCAACCGCGACGGCGATGCCGCGGGTGTGTGAGCTCGACCAATTCCGCGGCTGCCGTGCGATCCATGTCGAGGGTACGGGCCGCTTCCGGACTGCGCTGATCGACGGCCTCTGGTGGTTGGTGACACCGGAGGGCAACGCGTACTTTTCCGCCGGCGTGAACCACACGACGCCCGACGGCGACTACGCGCCGGCGCTGGGTACCGCGCCATACCACGACAACATCATCGCCCGGTACGGCAGCGTGGCGGCGTGGACGGATGTGGTGGTGCAGCGCTTCGCCGACCTCGGCATGACCACCATCGGCGCATGGAGCAACGACGATTTGTTCACCGGGCGTATTCCGTACACTCCGATTCTCGGCTTCGCCGGCCATGCGCCGGAAGTGCCGGGCGTGCTGCCCGGCATCACCGGCCTGCGGGTGCGCGATTACTTCGCCCCCGAGTTTGCCACGGGTGCCACCGCCGAGGCCGAGGGGGCGCGCGGTTGCGCCGCGGATCCGTTTTGCGTTGGCGTCTTCAGCGACAACGAGCTCGGGTGGGGGCCAGGCATCGCGCAAACGGTCCCGTATCTCGATGCCTATTTGCACTTGGCGGCGGGCGGGCCCGGCAAGCTGGCGCTGCAGGCGTTCTTCGAGCAACTCTACGCTGGTGACATCGCGGCGTTCAATGCGGTCTGGGACAAACAACTGACCAGCTTCGACGATCTGCAGGCGCTGTCGTCGCTGCCGCGGAGCGCGACGGCCGATCCGCCGGCGCGTGCCGCGGCGCGCCAGGCGTTCGCCGGCGTCGTGGCGCAGCGCTACTACGAGACGGTTCACGACGCGCTGCGCGCCGTCAGCCCCGACCTGCTAATTCTCGGTTCGCGACTGCTGGCCTACTACAGCGCGCCTGCCGTCGTTGCTGCCTGCGCCCCGTTCGTCGACGTCGTCAGCGTCAATCAATATGAGATCGCGCCCGCGACGCTCAATCTGCTGCGCGCGGCGGCGCCTGCGAACGGTTACATCGTTACCGGCGACTTGTTCGCCGATCTCGATGCGTTCTACGACCTGACACAGAAGCCGATGCTGATCAGCGAGTTCGGCTACCGCGCCAAGGACTCCGGCCTGCCCAATACGTACCCGCCGACGTTCCCTGTTTTGGACACGCAAACCGACCGCGCGGCCGCCTACGACAGTTACATGCGCCGCGTGCTCGAACGCCCATACATGGTCGGGGCGCACTGGTTCGAGTACGCCGACGAGCCGGCGCAAGGACGCTTCGATGGGGAGAATGACAACTGGGGCATCGTGAACATCGCGGACGACGAGTATCCCGAGCTTGCGGCCAGCATGCGGTTGATCAATGGTGCCATCTACCAGCGTGGGCTCGGCGACTCACCAACGCTCATCCCAACCGCGACGGCCACCCCGACGCCGACGGCAGCACCACGGATATGCGAGCCCGACGAGTTCTCCGGCTGCTCCGCGATCCACGTGACCGGTACGGGGCACTTTCGCACCGCGCTGATCGACGGCGTGTGGTGGATGATCACGCCGGAAGGCAACGCGTTCTTCTCCGCCGGCGTCAACGGCACGCGCCCTGAAGGCGATTACGCGCCCACCCTTGGCCGGTCGCCGTACTACGACAACATCCTGGCGGTGTACGGTAGCGAGACCGCCTGGTCCAACGTGGCGTTGCAGCGGCTCACCGATCTCGGATTCACCAGTCTCGGCGGCTGGAGCCGAAACGATTTGTTCGCCGGCCGCGTTCCGTACCCGATCATTCTCGGCTTCGCCGCCCGGGCGCCGGAGGTGCCGGGGATAATGCCGAGCGTCACCGGCCTCATGGTGCGTGACTACTTTGCGCCGGAGTTCGTTGCCGGCGCCGCTGTCGAGGCCGAGGGCGCGCGCGCCTGCGCCGCCGACGCGTTCTGTATCGGCGTGTTCAGCGACAACGAGCTCGGCTGGGGTCCCGGTGTCGCCCAGACGCTGTCGTTTCTCGACGCGTACATGCGTCTCCCGGCCGGGGCACCCGGGAAAGTGGCCTTGCAAGCCTTCTTCGAGCAGTTCTACGATGGCGATATCGCGGCGTTCAACGGCGTGTGGAACCAGCAGTTGTCGCGCTTCGACGATCTGCAAGCGCTGTCGTCGCTGCCGCGCAGTGTGACCGCCGATCCGCCGGCGCGCGCCGCGGCGCGCCAGGCCTTCGCCGGCCCGGTGGCGCAGCGCTACTACCAGGTGGTGCACGATGCGCTGCGTGCGGTCAGCCCCGACCTGCTGATCCTGGGCTCGCGCCTGCTGGCGTACGCGACTTCGGCGCCGGTCATTGCGGCGTCCGGGCCGTTCGTCGACGTCGTGAGCGCCAACCAGTACGAGGTGACGCCGAGCGCAATGCAACTGTTGCTCAGCGCGGCGCAGCAGAACGGTTACATCGTCACCGGCGATCTGTTCGCCGATCTCGACGAGCTGGCGCGGCTGGCGCAGAAGCCGATACTGATCAGCGAGTTCGGATATCGCGCCGCCGACTCCGGCTTGCCCAACACGTTTCCGCCGCAGTTTCCCACGCTGGCCACGCAGGTTGAGCGCGCCGCGGCGTACGACGCGTACATGCAGCGCGTGCTCGAGCGCCCCTACATGGTGGGTGCACACTGGTTCAAATACGCCGATGAGCCCGCGCAAGGCCGCGCCGACGGCGAGAACGACAACTGGGGCATCGTCAACGTCGACGACGTCGAGTACCCGGATCTCGCGGCGCGCATGCGCCTGGTAAACGGAAGTATCTACCAACGGTGATGCGAGTGAACCCCGATGCGAGAAAAGTGCTCACCACGAAGGCCACGAAGGGCACGAAGAAGAAGGCCAAATGAGTGACCACCTGCAATCATTGGCGACGCGTTTCGAGCAGTTGCCCTACAACGCGAGCCTGGGCATTCAAATGGAATCGGTCGAGCCGGATCGGGTACGGGTTCGCATCCCGTTCAAAGACGAGATCTCCAACCCCGGCCGTGCGCTCCACGGCGGTGTCATAGCATCGGCAATCGACATTGCCGGGGCGTTGTCGGCGTGGACGGGATTCGAGCCGCGGCCGGACATGGAGAGCGGGACGCTCGACTTGAGCCTGAACTACCTTGCGGCGGCGATCGGCGAAGACATTCTTGCGACCGCCGAAGTCTTGCGGCGCGGCAGGGAGCTCGTCTACAGCGACGTCGACGTCCGCAACGCGGCCGGCAAGCGCATTGCCAAGGGGCTGGTGAGCTATCGCATCTTCGATCTCGCGACGGCCCCGCAAGCGCGCAGCCGCTGCTACCGCGCCACGCCGCTTCTGCCATCCGCCGCATCGGCCCAACGGATTCGCGGCGCCAATGCCTTCGTCAGTCTGGGCTTCATTGCGCAGCTCGGTATCGGTGTGACGCAGGCGCACGACGGCCAGGCGGTGTTGCACATGCCGTTCACTCGGCAGCACGCCGATGACGGAAATGCGATCCACGAAGGGGCATTGGCGGCGCTCATTGACACCACGGGCGCGCTGGCGTCGTGGTCGATCGTCGGCCTGAATATGAGCTACAAGGCGTCGACGGTTGGCATTCACGTGAACTATCACGCCGCCGCCGCCGGTGAGGCGGTGGTGGCGCACGCGCGCACGCTGTCCCGCAATAACGAAATCTTTCTCAATCGAGTCACCGTTAGCGGGCGCGATTCCGGGACGATTGTGGCTAGTGGATCGGTGACGTATCGGATCGTTGTCACCGACTGACAATGCGATCGCCCCGGTTGAGCCTTTTGACTTTTGCCTTTTGAAATTTGACTTTGGGTTGTATGAGCCCTCCCGACTGGCGCGAACGGTTCCACGACAAGCTCGTCACCCCCGACGCCGCGGTCGCGCGCGTCAAATCCGGCGACCTCATCCGTCTGCAGATGGGTCCGGTGCCGGTGACGTTGCTCAATGCACTGGCACAGCGCCGCGACGCGCTGCGCGACGTGCGCGTCATGCAAGGGGCGTCGCGCCATCCGCACCCGTGGGCCACGACCGAGCCCGGCTGGGAACCGCATATTCAGTTCGTCACCGACTTCATTTCGGTGCTCATCCGCCCGGCGGTGGAGGCGCGGCGCGCCGACTTCGGGATTACCGACTACGCGATCGGCTCGAAGGTTCGGGAAGGCGACCGCCGCGATATCATGGCCGCGGACGTGTTCATGGCGCTGGTGTCGGCGCCCGACGCAGACGGCTACGTCAGTTTCGGCTACAGCCTGTGGCATTCGAAGACGCTGCTGCGCGCCGCCAAGTTGAAGATCGCCGAAGTCGGGCGGCCGGGAAAGGTGCTGCGCACCTGTGGCGAGAACCGGGTGCATCTCTCCGCGTTCGATCTCGTCGTCGAGCAGCGTGAGGGGCACGTGCCGCTGCCGGTGCCGGAGCTCACCCCCGAGCGCATCGAGATCACCGAGGTCGTGGGCGCGTACGTTTCGACGCTGGTCAACGATGGTGACACGATTCAAATCGGAACCGGGACGCTGTCGTCGACGATGGGCGGCTACCTGCTCGAGAAAAACGATCTCGGCATCGACTCGGAAATCCTCGTGGCTTCTGCGGTCGAGCTGATCAAGCGCGGCGTGGCCACCGGGCGCCGCAAATCGTACTTCCCCGGCGTGGCGACCGGCTCATTCATCGTCCCCGGCGCCGACTTCGACTATTACTCCGAGAACCCGCGCATCGAGCTGCACGAGATCGAGTGGGTGAACAACCTGCCGCGTATCGCCGGTATCGAGAACCTGGTCGCCATCAACCAGGCGTCGATGATGGATCTCACCGGACAGGCGGCATCCGAGTCCATCGGCCCCGCGATGTACACCGGCCCCGGCGGCCAGCTGTCGTGGACCATGGGCGCGCTCTACTCGCGCGGCGGCCGCGCCATCCAAGTGCTGCCGTCGACGGCGCGCGCCGGCGCCGTGTCGCGCATCGTGGCGCAGCTGCCGCCGGGCACCATCGTCACCGTGCCGCGCACCTTCGTCGACTACGTGATCACCGAGTACGGCATCGCCAACTTGCAAGGCCTGTCGCAGCGCGAGCGCGCCCTGGCGTTGATCGAGCTGGCGCACCCGGACTGCCGCGACGAGCTGCGCGCGGCGGCGCGGCGGCTCTTCTGGCCGTGAGCAAGATGCTGATTGCGGATCGCTGATCGCGGGTGGCCACAGTGTGCGGCTGCCTCCGCAGCCTGTCGGACTTGGAAGCGCGCGGCTGGCGTCACGCGGCCGGAACGGAGTATGAA
This sequence comes from uncultured Binatia bacterium (SeqCode), assembly GCA_964611965.1. Taxonomy (GTDB): domain Bacteria; phylum Desulfobacterota; class Binatia; order HRBIN30; family HRBIN30; genus CAZTDK01. The sequence continues at coordinate 12,126 of CAZTDK010000015.1, forward strand.
GGTGCTACGCCGAACCGGTGAGAGTCATATGGAAGCAGCCAATGTCCTCGAAGCCAATGAGGCCTTCTACCGCGCCTTTGAGAGCCTTGACCTCACGCGCATGGAAGGTGAGTGGTTGCATGCCGCGTCGATCACGTGTGTGCACCCGGGCTGGCGCTTGCTGCGTGGATGGGGGCCGGTAATGGCGAGTTGGCAGCGCATCTTCGCCAATACCGTCACCCTGCGCTTCGGCATCACGGACGCGCATGCGGAGGTGGTGGGTGACCTGGCGTGGGTGGTGTGTACCGAGAACCTGGACGCCAGCCACCGCGATGAGACCGTGAGCGCGCAGCTGCAGGCGACCAACGTCTTCCAGCGACGTGACGGGCGCTGGTGGCTGGTGCATCATCACGCCTCGCCGGTGTCCTCGCCAGCGTCCGACCCGACGCCGGAGCGCATGCATTGAGGGGCCCGGAATAGAGGAGAGACCCATGAATCCCACCAATAAGTTCACCCAGTACACGGACGCCGACCCCGATGAAGCCAAGTTTTTCTGGAGCGGCGGGCCGATCGAAATGGCGCCGCGCACGTGGTTTGCCTCGCAGTTCTCGGGGATCACGGCCTTCGAAACCGACGAGGGGGTGGTGCTCGTCGATACCGGAATGGCGCAGTTCGGGGATTATCTCCGCCAAAAGATCCGCCAGCATACGACGGCGCGGCTGCACACCGTCATCTATACCCACGGCCACGTCGACCATGCCTTCGGGCTCGCCTCGTGGCTCGACGAGGCTGAGCAACGTGGTGACCGGCCGCCGCAGATCATTGCGCACGAGGCGGTGCTGGAGCGCTTCGAGCGCTACCGCCTGACCGCCGGTTATAACTCGGCAATCAACCAGCGGCAGTTCAGAGTTCCCGTCGATTTCGCGCAGCTGGCCTATCGCCCGCCGGATACGACCTTCCGCGACGCATTGCGCCTCAGCATCGGTGGGCTGACCTTCGAGATTCGCCACGCGCGCGGGGAGACCGACGACCATGCGTGGGTGTACTGTCCCGAGCGCCGTGTGCTGTGTACCGGCGACTTGTTCATCTATGCCACGCCGAACGCCGGCAACCCGCAGAAGGTGCAGCGCTACCCGTGGGATTGGGCGGACGCGTTGGCGGCCATGGCGAGCCTTGAGCCGGCGCCGGAGGCGCTGTGCCCTGGCCACGGCGGCCCGATGCGCGGCGCCGCGCGCATTCACGCCGCGCTCACGGAGACCTGTACCTATCTGCGTGCCCTGGTGGACCAGACGCTGGCGCTGTTGAACCGTGGCGTACCGTACGATGAAATCGTTCTCGCCGTACAGCCGCCGGCGGAGCTCGCCACACGCGCCTACCTGCGTCCGGTGTATGACCATCCGGAGTTCATCGTGCGCAACGTGCTGCGCTACTTCGGCGGTTGGTGGGATCAAAACGCGGCGACGCTGATGCCGGCGTCGTACGACGAGCAGGCGCGCGAGATCGTCGCGCTGGCCGGTGGCCCGGCGAAGCTGATCGCGCGCGCCCGCGAGTTGGCGGCCGCCGGCAATCTGCGCCTCGCCACCCACCTCGCCGACTGGGCGGCGCGCGGTGCGGCGAACGATGCGGCCGCACAGCAGGTGAAGGCGGAGGTGTTCAACGCCCGTGCGGCGGCGCAGGAGTCGCTGATGGCCGAGAATATCTTCCGCGCCGCCGCGAAAGACGCGGAGAAGTAGCGCCGCCCAAAAGAGGAGGTTCACGAAAGCACGAAAGTACGAAAGCACGAAAAAGAAATTCTTGCTTCGATTGCCTTCTCTTCTTCCATTTCGTGCTTTCGCCATTTCGTGCTTTCGTGTTCTCTTGGTCTTTTCCAATGACGGACGGTGAGATGCAGATCGGCTTACTCCTCAACGGCCTGACCGCGGCGCCGGCGCTGGGCGCGCTGGCGGCCGAGGCGGAAGGGCTCGGCTTCGACTCGCTGTGGGCGGGGGATCACGTCGCCTTTCCGGCGCCGATCATCGACCCGCTGCAGATCCTCGCTGTCTTTGCCAGTCACACGCGGCGGGTGCGGCTGGGAACGTGCGTCTACCTGCTGCCGCTGCGCCATCCGACGGTGGTGGCGAAGCTGGTGTCCTCGCTCGACTTCATCAGCGCCGGCCGAGTCATCTTCGGCATCGGCGTCGGCGGCGAGTTCCCGGTCGAGTTCCAGGCGTGTGGCGTTCCCGTCAACGAGCGCGGCGCGCGTTGCAACGAAGCCATCCCCGTGTTGCGCGCGCTGTGGACGGATGGCGAGGTTGAGCACGCTGGGCGGTTCTTTCCCTTCGATCGGGTACGCCTCAAGCCGCCGCCGATGCAAGCCGGCGGCCCGCCGATCTGGGTCGGCGGGCGCACCGATGCGGCTGTGCGCCGCACGGCGCGCTACGGCGATGGCTATGTCGGCTACATGTTGAGCCCCGACGGGTTCCGCGAGCGCATGGCACGCATCCGCGCACGCGCCTGCGAGGTGGGCCGTGCCGAGCGGCCGATCACCGCGGCTTTGATGACCTTCGCCGCGGTCGACGCCAACCGCGCGGCGGCGCTGGAGCGCGCCGGGGCGATCCTCGGCGCGATGTACGGCCGCGACATGCGCAGCGCCGCGGCACGTTACTGCATCGCCGGAACGGCCGATGATTGTCGCGCCGCCGCCGCGCAGTTCGCCGCTGCTGGTGTCGAGCACTTGATTCTCACGCCGTTGGCGTACGGCGATGGGACGGTGGAGCAAGTGCGCGCGCTGGCGCAGGCGCTGCGATAACGCTTCACACACGCCGAACCGAGGCCGTACTGGTTCGAAGTCTGCAAGTGTGTTGCCCGCCAATCCGCCAGATCCCTCGATACGGCGCGTGAGCAGATCGCTCCTACTCGGGACGAACGGCAAATCTTCCTTCCAGAACCAAGACATCATCCGTTCACCCCGAGTTGCCGCTTGCCTTTGGCGGCGTATCGAGGGGCGCAGATTGGATTGCCGGGCAAAGCCTCTGCAAGTTTATCCGGAGCGCGTCGCCGTTACCCGCGCCCGGTCGGGATCGGCTTCTTGTAGTAGGGACGGCCGGCGGCGATCCACTCGCTGTAGAGCTCGGCAAACGCCGGCCCCATGGGGTCGAGGCCGCGGATGGGCATCGAGCCGCGGCGGATGGTGAAGTCGTGCGGTGCCAACTCGCCGGCACGCACGAAGTGACGCTCCGCCGCTTCGACCTCGCCGAGTTGGTGCAGATACCACGCCAGGGAAAACTCGGCGCGCGCCAACTGTTCCTCGGGAGTCGGCAGGACTTGATAGTCCCGCACCTCCTCGGGCGGCAGCGGTAGCTGGTTGTCTTTCACCCACGCGCGCACCGCGTCGAGATGCGGCTTCGGATCGATACCGGTGAGATCCTTGAACATGTCGCTGCCGAACGCGGCGTCGTTGGGACGCACGATGTGCCCGCCCTCGTCGATCCACACCACCGTTGGTACGTTGATGATGCGATACAAGTCCGCCACTAGGTGCTCCGAGTCAATCAAGCTCGGATGCGTCGGTGCGGCGGCCTCGATGAACGGGCGTGGATCATCGGCACACTTGTCCAGTGCGACGGTGATCACCGAGAAGCCGTAGCCGTTCAGCTCTTCATGTATTGCCTGCCAGACCGGCAGGTCATAGCGGCAGCCTCACCAGGAGGCGTAGGCGACCAGCAAAACTTTCTTGCCGCGGTAGTCGGAGAGCGTGTAGCGCCGGCCAGCCAGGTCGGGGAGGGTGAAGTCGGGCGCTTCCAACGACGCCAGCCGCGCGGCGCGGTCGGCGGCAGCCGCTCCAAAGCACGCGGCGCGCGCGTCGACATCGAGGGCCAGCGGACGGTCCAGCAGCGCCGCAACGCCGGCGAGGTCGACGCCATCGTCGGTGACCAGATCGGCTTGACCGGTGATCGCGACGCAGCGGTCGTTACGACACAAGCCCTGTGGCTTCAGCTCCCAGCCCAGTGCATTCTGCAAGGTGTCGGCCGACAGGCGTACTCTGTTGCGGCTCATGGTCGCCGCAACCGCCACGGCGCGTCCGTCGTCGAGAATCGTGAAGTTGGGTTCGGTCATGGGTATCATTCTTTCTTCGCGCGCGGTGCGTTGTCAACTCACCTTGATGGAGAATCGGGTTGCGCGGCGCGATGGCAGACCCTACAAGAGCCCGGTCGCACAGCGGCGAGGCGGATGAGTCGAGCATGTGGTTCGTAATCAAGCGACTGTCGCTGGGGGGCATTCTCATTGTCGCGGCGGCCGCCGTGCTCCTGGTGTCCGACCGAAACCGCCGTCGCGCCGACACGCAACAGGTGCCGCGCGTGGCGATCTTGCAGCACGCGTCGCAGCCGATCATCGACGACGGGGTCCAGGGCATGATCGATGGTCTGGCGGCGAACGGATTCGTTGATGGGCAGACGGTGGCCATCCAGCGCTTCAATGCCGAGAACGACATCGCCACTGGGAACACCATCGCTCGCGCCATCACCACCGGCGAGTATCAAATGGTGCTCACCGCGACCACGGTGAGCCTGCAAGCCGTGGCCAACGCCAATACGGCGGGCGCGACGATGCACGTGTTCGCCTTGGTGTCGGATCCGTTCGCCGCCGGGGTCGGCCTCAGTCGCGAGCAACCGCTGCAGCACCCGCGCCATCTCGTCGGCTTCGGCACCATGCAGCCGGTGGCGAAGACGTTCGAGATGGCGCGCC
>CAZTDK010000015.1:16839-20865 GCA_964611965.1 uncultured Binatia bacterium (SeqCode)
AGTGAAACGCGGCACCCCGCGGGCATTTCCCTGGGTTGTCGCAACCTTGCCGCGGGGGTTACCTCTGTGATTTATGCCGCGCCGCATGTTCCCCGGGCTCACCTCCGTGGGCGTGGTCTGGAATCCGGCCGAGGCCAACTCCGAAGCCAACGTCAAGCTGGGACGCGAGATCTGCGAGAAGCTGGGGATCGAGCTGCTCGAAGCCAATGTCGACAACACCGCCGGCGTGATGGAAGCCGCCAGCTCGCTGATCGGGCGCGGCGTGCAGGCGCTGTGGATCGGCGGCGATGTTACGGTGCTCACGGCGCTCGACACGTTCGTGGCGACGGCGCGCAAGGCGGGAATCCCGGTCTTCACCTGTATCCCCGGCAGCGCGCCGCTCGGCACGCTGTTCGATCTCGGCGCCAATTATTACGAGGTGGGCCGCCTCGCCGGCGACCTCGCCGCGCACATTCTGCACGGCGCCGATCCGCGACAAATCGCCATCGAAAACATTCTGCCGGAGAAACTGCTGATCAACCGCGCGGTGCTGGCGGACCTGAAAGACCCCTGGCAGGTTCCCGACGATGTCGGGCGCCGCGCACAGCTGGTCGGCGAAGCGCCGGCCGCAGGCACCGTCGGACGTGGAAGCGTGCAGCGACCCAACGGGGAGCGGTCCATAGAAAAGACACCGACCGCAGGCCCGCAGCCGGGGCGGCGCTTCAAGATCGGTGTGGTCTACTTTGCTCCCGAGCCCGGTGCCGACATCTGCATGCAAGGCTTGTTCGACGGCTTGCGCGATCTCGGATACGTCGAAGGCACGAACCTCGAGGTGTCCAAGGCCCACGCCCAGGGCGAGATCGCCAACATTCCTGCGCTGCTGCAGAACTACGACAATCAGAATCTCGATCTCATCATGACCTTCACCACACCCTGCCTCACGGCGGCATGCGGCACGGTGCGGCTGACGCCGGTGGTCTTTACCTACGTCTACGATCCGCTCGCTGCCGGTGCCGGCACCAGTTTCACCGAGCACAACCCAAACGTCACCGGCGTCGGCTCGTTTCCGCCGGTCGACGAGACTGTGGAGATGATCCAGCGGCTGGTGCCCGGTGTGCACACCGTCGGCACGCTCTACAACAGCTCGGAAGCCAACTCCCGAAAAGTCGTCGAGGTGGCGCGCGGCGCCTTCGCCAAGCGCGGGCTGCAGCTCGAAGAAGTGACCGTCACCAACTCGAACGAGGTCTTCCAGGCGGCGCAGGCCCTGGCGGCGCGCGGTGTCCAGGCGTTGTGGATCACCGGTGACAACACCGCGATCCAGGGCTTCACGGCTATCGTCAAAGTAGCGAACGATGCGCATCTGCCGATCATCAACAACGACCCGGAGCTGGTGGTGCAGGGCGCGCTCGCCTGCGTCGGCATCGGCTTCTATCGCAGCGGCTACGCGGCGGCGCGCCTGGCGGCGCGCGTGCTGCGTGGCGACAGCCCAAAGGACGTGCCCATCGAGAACATCGCCGTGAAAACCGTGTCGCTGAACCTCGACGCCGCACACCTCCTCGGCATGACGATTCCCGACGAGATCCTGGCCGAGGCGGACGAGGTGATCGATGCCACCGGTAGACAGCGCAAACAAGCTGCCCCACCCAACGTACAGCCGACGCCAGGTCCTGCCGAACTTGGCAATCTGGAGCGACCCAACGGGGAGCGGGCCATAGAAGAGACGCCGGCCGCCGGCCCGCCGACCGCAGGTCCGCTGGCTAAGCAGTGGAAGGTGGACATTCTCGAGTACGTCAACGTCGTCGACTCGGAAGACGCCGAGCGCGGGATTCGCGCCGGGCTGAAGGACTCCGGACTGGTTGAGGGCCGCGACTACACGGTGCGCCTGCGCAATGCCCAGGGCGACATGCCGACGCTCAGCACCCTGGTCGACGCGGCGCAGGGTGAGGGGGCGGATTTGTTGATGACGCTCTCGACGCCGACGTTGCAGGCGGCGTTGCAGCGGGCGCGCACGCTGCCCATCGTCTTCACCTTCGTCGCCGACGCCGTGGTCGCGGGCGCCGGCCGCAGCAACGAGGATCATCTGCCCAACGTTACCGGCGTGGCGACAAAGAGCCCCGCCGACGAGCTCATTACCGCGGTGCGCGAGTGCTTGCCGCAGGCGCGGCGCATCGGGACATTGTTCGTGCCCGCCGAGGCGAACTCGGTGTACAACAAGGACAAGATGAGCGACGCCGCGCGCCGCGCCGGTTTGGAGCTCGTCGCGGTGCCGGCGAATACCAGCTCCGAGATCGCCGACGCGGCGCTGGCGTTGTGCGAGCAGCGCATCGATGCCGTCGTGCAGATCGGTAGCAACCTGACCACCGTGGCCTTTGCCAGCATCAGCCAAGCGGCGCGCCGCAACCGCATTCCGGTGTTCGGGGCATTGAGCGCCAACGCCGTCGAAGGCGCGGCCGTCGTGGTGGCGCGCGACTTCTTCGACGGTGGCCACACCGCCGGCACGCTGGCGGCACGCGTCATGCGCGGCGAGAGCCCGGCGGCGCTGCCCTTCGAGGAGTTGCGCACCTCCAAGACGATCATCAATCTCGACGCGGCGCGCGCCACCGGACTGCGCATCCCGGCGGCGTTGCGCCAGCGGGCAACGCGGGTCATCGGGGAATGAAGAAGATCTCACGCAAAGACGCAAAGGCGCAAAGAAGAAGACGCAGGATTGGGAACTGCGGAGGGAAAGTGCTGCCGTGAAGGCTTCGCAGGGTTTTTTTGATCCTCTGCGTTCTTTGCGGCTTTGCGCCTTTGCGTGAGAATCATTTGTTAGATGAGAGATAAGCGCTGAATGGAAATCACCACGCAAGAAACGAGCGACGGGTTCGAGGTGCGTGTCAGTGGCCGCCTCGATGCGTACTGGGCGGACCATCTCGCGGCGGCGCTCGAAGACGTTGTGCGCGACGGGAAACATCACATCCTGCTGAATATGGCGGACGTGGCGTACATGAGCTCCGTCGGTATCCGGGTGTTGCTGCGTTTCTACAAGCAGCTGCAGCGCATCAACGGCTCGTTCGCCGTGTCGAGTCCGTCGGAGGCGGTGCGCAGCGTTCTCGAGCTGGCCGGGCTGGCGGCAGTGTTGGTGTCGCGCGCGGCGGCGCCACCGCCGCCACCGAGCGCCGCGCCGCGGCGCTTCGAACGCGGTACGGTGACGTTCGAGGTCTTCGACCTGGCACCTGGCGCGACGCTGAGCTGCCGCGTCGTCGGCGAGCCGGAGCGTTTGGCGGAGCGCCGGTTCGACGCTTCGCAGTGCCGCAGCCTCACGTTTCCTGCCACCCGTTTTGGTGTCGGCCTCGGCGCCTTCGGCACGAGCTTCGCCGATAGTCACGCGCGCTTCGGCGAATTCCTGTGCGCCGGCGGCGCAGCGGCATACCTGCCCACCGATGGGAGCAACGTGCCCGACTACCTGGTGTCGACCGGCGCGCTGATCCCGGAGCTGAGCGTCTTGTACGCGTTGATTTGCGAAGGGCGCTTCGCCCAGCTGGCGCGCTTCGAGATGCCGGCGGGCGAGCCGCCGATCGGATTGTCGGCGCTGGCGCTGAGCGGCGCCGAGAGTGTCGAGGCCAATGTTGCCGGCATGGTCATGATCGCCGAGTCGGCGGGCCTGGTGGGCGCGGCGTTGCGCCGCTCGCCCGCCCAAGCGCCGGCGGCCGATGTGCCGGCGCCGGCAGCGCCCATGGCACTGTTTGGCCATCCGCAGATCCGCGAGTGGCTGTCGTTCACGCCGGAGCACGTCTGCTTGCGCAGCCTGGTGTTGGTCGTCGGCGTCGTGGCGCGGGTGGCGCCCACGGCGGCGGCGTTGCGGCTCACGCCGCTCCTGCGGCCGCTCGGCAGCGCCGCGTGGCCCGCGGGGCACTTCCACGCCGCCGCCTTCTCCTATGCTCCTTTGCAGAAGGGGCCGATCGAGCTGCAACCGACGGTGGCGTCGATCTTCGAAGGCGAGGCGCTGCACAATGTGCTGCATTTGCTGAACGACGACCGCGCCCACGTCGGTACCGGCGAAAGTGC
>CAZTDK010000016.1:0-20816 GCA_964611965.1 uncultured Binatia bacterium (SeqCode)
TGTTCTTGGGTTTTCCCGACGACGGCATCGATGATCTGTGGGCGGGTCATTGGTCGACCAGCAAGCCGTACACGTCACCGTATACGCGCTTCGATCGCCCGGAGTACAAGGAGAGCCTCAGCCGGCAAGTCGAGTATGCCGGCACGAACCTCAAAAATGAGATTACCCGTACACTGCGCGACTTTCGGCCGGATTGGGTATTGCTGCCGGACCCGCGCGACCGCCATCCCGACCACTGCACGACCGGAGTCTTTGTGCTCGATGCGTTGCGTCAGCTCCGCGCCGACGGCCAGACCCATTTCAAGCACACCCAAGCGCTGACGTATCTGGTGCACTATCCGGATTATCCAGCATCGCCCGCGTGGGTCCGGGAAATCGCCGGCGCCGGCGTTGGCGGGTCGGCAACTGCCGGGCGTGCGCTGTCGGCGGCTCGATGGCTCAACCTCCCTTTGGCGCCCAGCGAGCTGGCGCGCAAGCGAGAAGCGATGGGCGAATACCACTCGCAGGTCTTGGTGATGCAGCCGTTCCTCAAGCAGTTCCTCGGGAGCTCCGAGCTCTTCGGCCGGCTGGACGCGTCTCAAGTGGAAACGGTTCCACACGAATACGCGTTGCGGTTTCGGCGGCGGCAGTAGCGACTCACGCGCTACCCATACGCGGATTGTTCCCTCCGTGTGCCCATGTTACTAGTGCGACGGGCGAGCCGCGTGCGGTGGCGTGTTCAGCAGTGGCACGCCGTCGTGGCTTCTAGGTGGCACCCACTTACATAGGCGCACGATATGCAGCTCGCCAATCCCAGTACCTACAACATCGATCTCGAGGGCATCCGGGCACGGCTCGAGCAACTCCGTAAGGTGGTCGGCGGTGCGGAACGTGTTGCCCTGTTGCTGCAAGACGATCCAGACCCGGACGGTATTGCCAGTGCCATCGCATTGCGCACCGTGCTCGGCCGCAACCGCGCCACTACGCCGCTGTTTGCGTTCGGCGAGACCACGCGCGCCGAGAATCTGGCGATGTTGCGTTTGCTCGACGTCGCCATCGAAAAGGTCGACACGGAGACCTTGCGCGCCTTCCCGTGTGTGGCACTCCTCGACGTGCAGCCGGCCTACTTCGACGCCCGCGTGGATCATGCACACATCGTGATCGATCATCATCCGCGTGTCGCCACGATTGATGCGGAGTACTGTGACCTGCGTTCCCAGTACGGCGCGACGTCAACGATTCTGACGGAATACCTGGAAGCCTGCGGAGCGGACGTCAGCCAGCGTCTGGCGACGGCGTTGCTCTATGGCATCAAGAGCGACACGTTGATGCTCAATCGGGAGACCGGCCCGGCCGACCTGCGCGCATTCATGTCCCTCTATCCGCTAACCAACTACAACACCTTGCGTCGCATTGAGCGACCGGAGCTGCCGCTGGCGTTTGCGGAGTTCCTCGCTCGCGTGCTGCCGCGCATGCGCAAGCAGCTGGGCCTGGTCACCCTGCATGTCGGGACGCCGGCGCGCGAGGAGGCAATCCCTCAGTTGGCGGACTTTTGTCTGCAGTTCGAAGGGGCCGAGTGGGTCGTGGTCTCCGGCAAGTGGCAAGGCGCGCTGGTCATGTCCGTCCGCAACCCGGGATACGTGCGCAGCGCCGGCGATGTGGTGCGCAAGCTTTTTGGGGGCATGGGGCGAGCCGGCGGACACCGTTCGATGGCAAAGGCGATCGTCCCACTGCGGCACTGGCGAAAAGCCGTTGGGTCCACGCATGACACGGCCATCGCCAAGGCCGTTGAAGCGCTATTCATCCACGAACTGTACGGCGAGACCACCGAACCTACCTTCGCCAATGTCTGACCCAACAGCGGCACGCTGCCGCCGGGAACGCGGATGCTGAAGCGCTTGCCGCCCGGAATGCGATTTGGCGCGCGCTTCTTCGCCTGCCTGCTCTTCTTCAGTGGGGTGTTCTGGGCCTTCAGCCTGCACTTGCATCTCGAGCCGGTGCAACACGCGATCGCCTGGCTGAGCGTGCGGGCGCAGCATCTCGTGGGTGGAGACGCCCAATTGCAGGGGACGAACATAGTCATCCGGACCCTGGTCATGAACGTCAATCACGAGTGCACGGGCATTTTCGTCATCATGTTGTTTGCCAGCTTCGTGTTGGCGTATCCGGCGTCTTGGCTGGCGCGCCTGGGCGGGCTGGCGATCGGTGTGCCGATGTTGTTCGTCGTCAACGTCGTCCGCTTGGCAACCCTGGCCCGCATCGTGGAAGTCTATCCCGATGCGTTCTTCTATTTTCACGAGTATGTGTGGCAGGGGATTTTCATGGTGTTGGTCCTGGTTGGATCGATCTCCTGGGCCGAGCGCTTCGGATGAAGAAGTGGCGCTTCCTCGGGTGGTTCTTGGGGGCCTTTGCCGCGTTGCTGGTAGTCTGGCGTGCCAGCGGCGCGACACACTACTACACGGATGCCTTGCTGCAGTGCGCCGGTGTGGTGGGACCGATGCTGCACGGGTGGATTCTGGAGATTCCCGCCCCCGGCCACGGCCCGCCCACCTGGGTGCACGGCAGCGAGCACGTCGAAGCGGCCATCCAGTTCGATGCACTGTCGGTGGGCGTCGTTCCCGTGCTCGCCTTGCTGGCCGCGACGCCCGGCCTGACCTGGCGCCGTCGCCTCGGGTTGATGGCCGCCGGCGGTATGCTGAGCTTTGCGGTCGACACGGTCGTCGTCGCGCTGTTTCCAATGTTGGTTTTCTACAAGAATGCGTTCACCGATGTGATCGGGACATTTCTCGGTCTCATTGCTTTCGTCGGCGCACCGGCAATCATCTGGTTCGCGCTGACTTTCCGTGAGTTGCAGGAATGGTTGCCGTCATTGCGATCAGCGACGGTGCACTCGCGCAATTGATTGGAGGAGAACATCATGGCGGATTCCGAGGTCGAACAGGAGTTGCAGCGGTTGCGCGAGGAGAACGAGCGCTTGAAAGCCCGGCGCTCGACCGGCGAGATCACCTTGCGTGTTTCGGAAAAGGGCGCTGTTTCGGTCTATGGACTGGGACGCTTTCCGGTCACGCTGTATCAAGAGCAGTGGGAAAAGCTGCTGACGCACGTCGAGCAGATTCGCACCTTTATCGCCGACAACCGCGAGCACCTGAAGCGCAAAGCATAAACGTCCACACCCGGCGTATGCCCGGCGACCCGAGGCACGTGACAACGTCACCACATGCCTTGACTGTTCCCGGGCGGGCATGCGACAAGGCCGCAGCCGTCGGTGGACGCCGGCCGAACGATATCCCTCCCTGAGCTGGCAACCATATGATGAACAATCTGGTCGAACGAATGCTGCGCGCTGCCCGCCTTGACGCGCAATTGTACGAAGAGGTGGAAGCCGATACGCAGGCCACCGGGCAGTCGATGCTGGTGGTCGTACTGTCGAGCATCGCCGCCGGTATTGGCATGAAGGCCTACAACGGCGTCTTGCCCGTGCTGCTGACGGCGGTCTTCGCCCTCATCGCCTGGTACGTCTGGGCACTCATGACGTACTGGATCGGCACGCGTCTGCTGCCCGAGCCGCAGACGCAGTCGGATGTCGGCGAGTTGTTGCGCACTACCGGCTTTTCCAGCGCCCCGGGCATCGTCCGCATCCTCGGCGCGGTTCCCGGGCTGGCCACGCCGGTGTTTCTGGTTGCGTTCATCTGGATGTTGATCGCGATGGTCGTGGCCGTGCGGCAGGCGCTCGACTATCGCGGCACCGGGCGCGCGGTCGGCGTATGCGCCATCGGCTGGGCCATTCAAGTCGGCTTGCTGCTGCTGTTCAGCTTCTTCATATCCATCGATTGAGCTCCACTCGATAAGTTTGCGCGGCTGCGCTGTCAGGCGGCACCGCAGCGACCGAGCGCAGGCTTGCGGCAAACTAGCCCGCTCAATCGCACCGCACGCCATCGCATAAGAGTACGCGACAATGACTTGGAATATTGCGCGTTTCTTGTATACTGACTCATCGACGGAATGGGCGTGTGGTGCGGCAGGGTGAGTGATTGACCGAAATGGGTGCGCTCAGCAGAGCGTGACACGTAAGGACAGAACGGAGGATTTATGCGAAATCCAAATCTTCGCCTCGATGACCTGGTCACACGTGGGAAGCGGGGCCGGGAAGAGACGAAGCTCATGAATGTCAAGGTTCCCGCCAACGTCTTGAGCCGCATCGACCGCGCAGCCGCCAATCTCGGAGCCACCAAGACCGAGGTCGTGATCGCCATCTTGAACGAAGGACTCGAAGCCGCCGAGGTGGAACTCAAGGGATGGAAGCCACCACCAAAGCCGATCATCCCCAAGGACCGTCGCTGTACAATCAAGAATTGCGATCGCGAGAAGGTCGCCAAAGGCCTCTGCGCCACGCACTACCAAGCGCAGCGCCGCGCCCACGGCTAGCCGCCCTGGCCGCATCGACGCCCCGAACGCTGCGGCCAGATCACCGGGTTGAGTCACGCCGCAGCGCTCGTCCGTTTGTCGAACTTGGAAGGCTGCAGCGATATAGCGGTGAGCGGCCCTCGAAAGAAACCGCCCCCTGACCCCACAGGCCTAGCAACCTGTCGGACGTGGAGGGGTGCAGCGACCCAACGGGGAGCGGACCACAGAAAGGACGCCGACCGCAGGTCCTAGGAACCGCCCCCGACGACGCGCACGATGAGTTGAACCGATGGTCCCGCGTTTCCCGCGGTGTCCAGCAGCCGCGCCGTCAAGACGGTATCGCCGCTCGGAAATGTCATGATGTCATTGACCAGCGTGCAGAACTGCGCGGTCGAGGTCGTGCTCCCGAAGAGGAAATTGCCGTTGCTGTCTTGTGTGCACGCGAAGTCAGTCTCGGCATACACCTTGAACCGACAGCTCCAATCATTGAGCGCATCGCTGACTGACTGAATCGCGCTAAAGTCGGCAGGCGAGATCCCCGGGACGCCACCGACGTTCGGGAATGAGGTGTCGCACACCGCGGCGCTGCCGTTGCCGAGATTGTTACTGCTCTCGATCTGCAGATCCGGCTGCCGGGTCGGATCACCGGGTCGCGACGTGAGACGATCCGTGCCCACGGGCAAGTGGCTCGGACCCGGGCGCCCTTCGACATAGATCACGAACCCCGCGCCCGCTTGGCGGAGAAAGATCGGGCGCCCTTGCGCATCCGTATCGGCCACGGCGTTGAAGGAGCCGCTCCCATCGGCGATCCCGAAGGCGCTGACGATCGGTCCAGTCAACGGCGTCTGCGTTGGAGTTGCCGTAGGCAACGGGCTCAGGGTCAACGTCGGTACGGCGGTCAGCGTGAGGGTTGCGGACGGTATCGGCGTGATGGTGGGGGTGAACGTTCGCGTGGGCGTCGGCGGCACCGTGGGGGTGAGTGTCAGGGTCAGCGTGGGAGCGACCGTGGGAGTGGCGGAAGGCGCGGGTGCAGACGTCGATGTGGAGCGTAGCGTCGGTGTGAATGTGAGCGTGGCTGCGGCAGGGGCGGTGGCTGTGGCCGCCAACGTTGGCGTCGCCGCCTCCACCGCAGTTGGATGCAGCGTCGCCGTTGGCGAGGCGTTGGGTGATGCTACCGCAGTCGCGGTCCGGCTGGCCGTGAAAACCGGCGTCGCCGTCGCTAGCGCGGGCCCACCGCCGCCACCGCCACCGCACGCGGCGAGCAGGCTCAAGGCGAACCAGCCGGCCCATTGTGCCCGTGCGCGCTTCACTCCACAGCCTCCAGCTTGCCCATAACGGCATCCGTGAATACACCATACGCTGGGTCCTCGCTAGGGCCGGCGGCTCCATGGATCGCCCCCGTTTGGTCGCCGGGAGTTGCGGCCAGGCCGCGTTTGTCATGCGCAGCGCTGGCGCAGCGTCACAACGGGTCCAGCGCGGGGGACACCCGCTCCCGATCGATCTCGCGTTCCAGGCGCTCGACATCCTCGGGGGACAAGTTGAAGTACTTCGCCCGCGGATGGTGCAGGACGAGCGCCGTCACCGAGCCTTCGGGCTCCATCATATAGCCTTCGGTGAGCTGCACCCCGATGTGTTTTTCCGGCTCGAGCACACGGAACAACTGTTCCTGATCCTCAAGGCGCGGACACGCCGGGTAACCGAAAGACACGCGCACGCCGCGGTACTTCGCCTTGAAAAGGTCCTGCATGCTGGCGCCGGCAGGATCGGCGAAGCCCCACATCTCGCGGATCTTCTGATGCAGGATCTCTGCGAACGCCTCGGCGCCTTCGAGCGCCAGCACCTGGAGGATGTGCGACCTGAGGTAATCGCCGCGGGCCTTCCACTCTTCGGCCAGGGCGCGTACCCCCGGCCCGACGGTGGTTGCGAACAAGCAGACATAGTCCGCTCGCCCGCTGTCTGCCGGCAGCACGAAATCGGCGAGACACAGGTACGGCTCGGCTGACTGGCGACCGAAGTGGAATGTTTCGAGGACCGTGCGCCCGTCGCCACCATAGAGGCGCAGCCTGTCGCCATCGCTGTGCGCCGGAAAAAAGCGGAATACCGCCTTTGCCGTAATGTCGGCGCGCGCCAGCATCACGGCCTCAACCGCAGCCACCTGCTCGCGCAGCTCAGTCGCCTTGGGATTGCCGGTTGCGATCGCCTCGTCGAATTTTCCTTTGAAGCCGAGATGCCGCGTGTACAGCATCGACGGGTTGATGTAGCGGAAAATCGCGTCGAGGTCGTAATCGCTCATCGCGTGCAGCCGTAGGTCCGGCGGTAACGGAACCTCCTCAACCGCCGGCACTACGGCACGGCGCGGTGGCGCCGCGGGCGCATCGGCACGAAGATCACGCGGCGCGCCGGCGGCTTGCAGCCCGCGCGTTTCCTCCTCGAGCTTGCCGGCCATAGTCTGGCGCTTGACCGTGTCCATGAGCTGATTGGCGAGGTCCAGCCCGGTCATGGCGTCCTTTGCATACGCCACCAGGCCGCCATAGGCCGGCGCGATCTTCAACCGCGTGAAGCGATTCGACAGCGCCGCGCCGCCGACGAGGATTGGACAGGTCACCCCCGCTGCGCTGAGGTCCTGCGCGGTGACCACCATCATCTGTGCCGACTTCACCAGCAGACCCGACAAGCCGATGGCGTCCGGTTGATGCTCCTTGTAGGCCTTGATCAGCTCCTCGGGCGGAATCTTGATGCCCAGGTTGACGATCTTGAAGCCGTTGTTGCCGAGGATGATGTCGACGAGGTTCTTGCCGATGTCGTGCACGTCGCCCTTCACCGTGGCGAGCACGATCGTGCCTTTACTGGCGCTATCCGCCTTCTCCATGTGCGGCTCGAGATGCGCCACCGCCGCTTTCATCGCCTCGGCCGATTGCAGCACCTCGGCGACGATCATCTCGTTGGCGCCGAACAAGCGGCCAACCTCGTCCATGCCGGCCATCAACGGGCCGTTGATGATCTGCAGCGGCCGGCGCGTCTGCAGCGCCTCGTCGAGGTCGCCGAACAGGCCGTCCTTCGAGCCTTCGAGAATGTAAAGAGCCAAGCGGTCGTCCAGCGGCAAATCGCGGCGCTG
Source organism: uncultured Binatia bacterium (SeqCode) (assembly GCA_964611965.1). GTDB lineage: Bacteria > Desulfobacterota > Binatia > HRBIN30 > HRBIN30 > CAZTDK01. The sequence continues at coordinate 7,499 of CAZTDK010000016.1, forward strand.
CTCCACCGTCTTCTTCGGCGCCTTGGTGCGGAAGTGATTGCTGAAGGCCGCGATCGGATCGGCGCCGCGCCACCAGATGAGATCCTCCGCCAGGCGGCGTTCCTCCTCCGGTATCGACGGGTAGCGCTCGAGCTTTTCGGAATTGACGATCGCCATGTCGAGCCCGGCCTGCACGCAGTGATAGAGGAACACCGAGTTGAGCACCTCACGGCCAGCCGGTGGCAACCCGAACGAAACGTTCGACACCCCGAGGATGGTTTTGCACTCGGGCAGGGCTTGCGTGATGAGGCGAATCCCTTCGATCGTTTCGACACCCGAGCCGATATAGTTCTTGTCGCCGGTCCCCACCGGGAAGACGAGAGCGTCGAAGAAGATGTCTTCCGGCGCGACGCCGTATTTCGTTGTGAGCAGCCGGTGCGAGCGCTGCGCGATCTGCAGCTTGCGCGCGCGGGTGATCGCCTGCGCCTGCTGCTTGTCCTCGTCGATACAGCCAACCACCAATGCGGCACCATAGGTGCGCGCCAGCGGCACGACCCGTTGGAAGCGTTCTTCGCCGTCCTCGAGATTGATGGAGTTGATGATCGACTTGCCCTGTGTCCGCTTCAGCGCCTGCTCGACGACGTTGGCATCGGTCGAGTCGATCATGATCGGCACTTTGATCTTCTTCACCAGCGTTTCGAGAAACGCGGTGACGTCTGCGAGCTCGTTGCGGTCCGGGTCCTGCAGGCAGACGTCGAGCACGTGCGCGCCCTTGCGCACCTGGGCGCGCCCGACCTCGGCCGCCTGATCGATCGCAGCGGTGGCGATCAGCTCCTTGAACTTGCGGCTGCCGAGGACATTGGTGCGCTCGCCGACGATCACCGGACGTGTGTCTTGATCGATGCTCAGGGTCTCGATGCCCGAGACAACGGAGCGCCGCACGGTGACCGGCCGGCGTGGCTTGTGGCGCCTGGCGATATCGCTGAGCGTCCGGATGTGCTCCGCGGTCGTCCCGCAACACCCGCCGATGATATTCACCCAGCCTTCGGCGCAGAAGCGCTCGACCTTCCGGGCAAACGCCGGCGGGGTCTCGTTGAATCTGCCCTCCTCGTCCGGGAGGCCGGCGTTCGGGAAGCATGAGATGGGAAAGTGTGAGATCTCCGCCAGCGACCGCAGGTGATCGGTCATAAAGTCGGGGCCGGTTGCGCAGTTCATGCCGATGGCGAAGAGATCGCGGTTCGCCACGGAAACATACAACGCCTCAATCGATTGCCCGGCCAACATGCTGCCGACCAACTCGATGGAAACGGAGAGCACAACCGGTACTGACCGTCCGAGCTGAGCGAAGCCGTCTTCAATACCCAGCAGGCCGGCCTTCACGTTCAAGGTGTCAAATTGAGTTTCGAGAAACAGCAGGTCCGCACCGCCTTCGACAAGCGGCACCGTTTGCTCGCCATAGGCGCGGCGCACTTCATCAAACGTGATGTTCCCGGTGACCGAAATGGTCTTGGTTCCTGGACCCATCGACCCGGCAACGAAACGTGGCCGCTCTCGCGTTGACGTGGCATCAGCAACCTCGCGCGCCAAGCGTGCCGCATTGAAATTGATTTCGTGAACCTTGTCCTCGATGCCGAACTCGGCAAGTACGATTCGGGTGCCGCCGAAGGTGTCGGTCTCGACAATGTCGGCACCGGCATCGAGATACCCCTGGTGAATCCGTTGGATCCACTCGGGGTGGGTGAGAACGAGCATCTCGCTACAGTTCTCGAAACGCGCGCCGCCCCAGTCCTCAGCCGTCGGGTTCAGCGTATGGATGGCCGTCCCCATCGCCCCGTCGAGGACAAGGATGCGCTCCTCCAAAGCGGCGCGCAGCGCCGTGATGCGGTCATTTGGCGACATACGAATGTTCTTGTGTAGCCTACCGCGACAGTGAATTCCAAGTGACGCGGCACGTTGGTGGAGCACTAAGCGCGAAGACGAGCATCGCCATCCCGCGCCCTGAAGCCGCCGGAGCAGCCGTCGTAGAAGTGCAGATCCCCCTCCCGTCCCGGCTGAGTGCAGGATTCGCCCCGCGCATCGCACGCGGTCGTACAACACACGCCACCGACACAGGACCTCGATCCGCACTCTGCGTTACTACTGCATTCGTCGCCCAAGCTGCGGCGCGTCGCAGTGGGCGTGGGCGTTGACGTACCTGTCGGCGTCGCACTCGACGTAGGCATCAACGTCAGCAACTCGGACTCCACGTGCCTCACCGCACCATTGCGCGTGGATCCAAGCGATCGCGCAGGTAGTCGCCGAGGAAGTTGAACGCCATGATGGTCAGGAAGATGAAGACGCCCGGCGTGAGGATCCACGGGTACTTTACCAGATTCTGCACGTTCTGCGCTTCGGCGAGCAGGTTGCCCCAGCTGGCGTTGGGCTCTTGAATGCCGAGCCCGAGCAGCGACAGGGCGCTTTCGCCGAGGATGAAGCTCGGAATGCTCAGCGTCGCGGCGATGATGGTGTAGCTGAAGGTGCCGGGAATGATGTGCCGCGTCAGGATCCGCCAACGCGTCGCCCCGAGCGCGCGCGCCGCGGCCACGTACTCATACTCGCGCAGTGACGCCACCATGCCGCGAATGATGCGCGCAAACCCGGCCCAGCTGATGAAGCTCATGAGCACCACGATCAAGAGGAACGTCTGCGCCGATGAATAATTGGAGCGAATCACCGACGCCAAGGCGAGCAGGAAATAGAATGACGGCAGTGACATCTCGACCTCGACCAGGCGCATGATGATGTTGTCGACCCAGCCGCCGCTGTAGCCGGCAATGCTGCCGACCAGGGTGCCGATGGTGAAGCTGATGGCCACGCCGATCACGCCGATCGACAGGCTGATGCGGCTGCCGTAGACGATGCGCGAAAATAGGTCGCGACCAAGGCTGTCCGTGCCGAGCAGGAAAAACTTTCCACTGCCAGGTGGCGTGGCAAACAGATGCCAGGCCGAGAACAGCCGCACCGGAATCCGCACATCGGCCTGCTCCTCGTAGCGGCGCGTCTGCGGATCGGCCAGCGCTAGCGGGCGGGCGTAGAGAATCGATTCCGACCAACGACCCGGCGGATTGAGGCGTAACCGCGACGGCGGACAGTTCGGGAAGGCGCGGTTCTGCTCGGCGTAGTCGTACGGCGCGACGAACGGGGCGGCAATGGCGGTGAGGTAGAAGAGGGCAAGCAGCAGGCCGCTCATCCACACGACGAGGCCGGGGCGCCGGGCGGAAGCCATCGAATCTACCAAACGCCTTTCGAATGGTGAATGGTGAATGGTGAATGATGAATGCAGGAATTCTTCCAATTCACCATTCAGCATTCACCATTCAGCATTGCTTTTCACCGGCTTCCCTCCAGCCGCGAAAAATCGATGCGCGGATCGACCAGCGTCAGTGCCAGGTCGGCCAGCAGATTTCCCAGCAGCAGCAAGAGCGAGCCGATGAGCACCGAACCCATCACGAGATACACATCGAGGGAGCGCACGGCTTCCAACATCAGCGTGCCCAGGCCCTGCAGGTTCATGACCGCTTCGACGAGCGCCGCGCCGCCCAGGAGGTTGCCGAGCTCGTAGCCGGCGAGCGTGACGAACGGGTTCAAGGCGTTGCGCAAAATGTGCTTGCCGACGACGACGCGTTCGGACAACCCCTTGGCGCGTGCCGTGCGCACGAAGTCAGCCTGTTTGATCTCGAGGATATTGGCGCGCATCAGGCGCATCAGGCTGGCCATCCCGCCGGTGCCGAGCACGATCATCGGCAGCCAGAGATGGTGCAAACGATCGGTGAGTTTCCCCCACACCGTCAGGCTGTCGTAGTTGACCGAGAAGCTGCCGCCGACTGGGAACCACCCGGTGCGCAGCGCCAGGTACATCATCAGGAACGCCAGAAAGAAGCTGGGCAACGACATTCCGAAGAACGCCAGGAACGACAGGCAGCGATCGGCGATCGAGTTGGGTCGCAGCGCGACGTAGATGCCGATCGGGATCGCCAGGGTCCAGGTGACCAGCATGCTCGCCACCGCCAGGATCACCGTATTGCCGGCGCGCGCGCCGATGAGGTCGATGACGTTGACGCGATACGCCACCGAGATCCCGAGGTCGAGATGCAGCACGCGCCACAACCACTTGAGGTAGCGCAGCACCAGCGGATCGCCGTACCCGAACTGCGTCTCGAGCTCGGTGATCAGCTTCGGCGAGATCGAGGGATTCATCCGCAGGGCGCTGAAGTAATCGCCAGGCGCCAGATCGATGACCAGGAAGACCAGGAAGGTGATTCCCAACAGCAGGGGAATCATCTGGAGGAGACGGCGGAGCAGGTAGCGGAGCATCGGGGCCCGAGGGTTCCCTGTTCCGCGTCACTCGGCAAAGCGGATCAGTTCGGGGCGGTAGAGGCCCCATACCATGGGTCGGTAGTTTTGCAGTGCCAGCTTGTACGCGGAGAAGCGGGTCTGGCGTACGGTTTCAATCATCGGCAGCTGCTCGTGCAGGATCTCTTGAATGCGCCAGTAGTAGGTTCGCCGCTTCTCCGTGTCGAGCTCCCGCGATCCTTGCTCGAGAAGTTGGTCGATCTCCGCCTCCCACGGTGTCGCGGGTTCGGTCTGATCCGGATTCCAAAAGTGCATGTTGCCGCTTGACCGCAGCATGTTGGCACCGCTGTTGGGCTCCAGGGTGCCGGTAAAGCCGATGAGCACGGCATCCCAGTCGTAACTGCTGTAGAGCTTTTCGACGAGCGCCTGGAAGTCGAGCGCCCGGTAGTTGACCTTCATGCCGAGCTTGGCCCAATCCTCCTTGAGGATGGAGCACATCTTCTCACGGATCTGATTGCCGCTGTTCGTCGTGAAATCGAACTCGACGGGATGCCCATCCGCGTCTTCAATCACGCCGTCGCCGTCGCGATCGATGTAGCCGCCGTCCTTCAGCAGCTGTCGCGCCTCGTCCAGATTGTAGTCGTAGTCCTTCAAGTTGGGATTGTGGAAAATCTTGTTCTCGGGGGAGATCTCGGCGACAGCCGCTTTGCCGTAGCCGTTGAGGCAATTGATGATCATTGCCTGCTTGTCCATGGCGTGCGCGATGGCCTTCAGGAAATGCAGATCGCTAAACCAGGTCATTCGCGGGTCACGCTTCCCGTTTTTCGCATAGTGGCGCGGATTGCGGTTGAAGGAGACGAACACCGTGCCGGTGTCGAGCCCGATCTCGTCGACGCGGATTTGGAGCTCATCGGCCTTGGCACGCAGATCAGCGACCTCTTCGGGCCGTGCTTCGTGCGTGTCGGTCTGGCCGGACAGAAACTTCAGATACGTCGTATCCTGGTTTTGTACGATCAGCTGCGTCTGCGATTCGAGATACGGCAGTGGATTGCCGGCATCATCCCTCATCCAATAGTCCGGATTACGCTGGTACTCGAGAAACTGCGCCGGCACATAGCGCGTCATGCGGTACTGCCCGGTGCCGATGAGCTTCTCGGGCGGCGTATCGATGCCCCATTGCTGCGCAAACGTCTGCTCCTTCAGGGACGCCGCCAGGATGTGCTTCGGTACGATTCCGACACCGATCGAGTTGATGAGCGGGGCAAACGGGCGCGGCAACACCATACGCACCGTGTAGTCATCGACCGCCTCGACCGCGATGCGTTTTCCGTCGACCAGCAAGACATGCTTCATGCCGTTCGGCACGTGCTCGTCGTAGATGACGTCGAACGTAAACACCACGTCGGCGGCGGTAAACGGCTGGCCGTCGTGCCAGTGGACATCATGGCGCAGATGGAACGTGCACACCGTGCCGTCGGCATTGTATTCCCAGCGCTCGGCAAGTTCGGGTTCCTGTTCAGTCGTCAACGGATTCAAGCGCACGAGGCCGTCAAAGAGCGCTGCGGTGGCCGTGTTCGAGGCCGCGTCGACGGAGGTGATCGGGTTGAAGGTCTTCGGGTCGCTGATCGTCGCCGTCACCAGACGCTGGCCGTGTGCCGGCTTTGCCGTTGGTGTCGCGGGGAAAGCAGTTCCGGTCGGCAGATTGGCGGCTACGGCAGGCGGCGCATCGCTCCTGGGGGGAGCGGCCGGCGCGCGGCTTTGTTGGCGCTTCATCAGGACCACCAAGAGCACCAGCAACGCGAGCGCAATCAGGACGAACCGGCGCATCAGTCAGCGATCGACTCCAACGTAACTTCTTTACTGCCCGGCGGAGTGTGGAACGCAAAGAGCGCGCTGTCCAGAGGCGGATTGACGTCGACGTCGCGCAACGCGAGCTCGAGCGAGCGTGACCAGCGCGGCAACTCGACGTTGAGCTGCGTGGCGATGGGCACGCCGCCATGGTCTTCGTACGCGCCGAACGTGGCCTGCCACGCCAGCTGTCCATCCGCGCCGCGTTCCTCCACCGCCACCGGCAGGCTCGCCGGCGAGAACCACACGGACTGCTGCCGATCCGCGAGCGTGCGCACCAGCCGGACGGCACCGCGGACCGTATCGAACGACACCCGATCCTGGTCGGCCGGACGCGGCGCCGGCGTAGCCAGAACAAGGTCGATGAGGTCGCTGACCGGCAAGCCGACGCGGGCGTAGCGCGCCAGGTTCTCCGGCGACGCCGCGCCGCGGTACACCGTATTGTCCTGCCGGGCGTATACGGTGATGGCGCCCGCATTCGTGGTCACCAGGAAGACCGAGCCGAGCAAGGAGAACACCTCGACACGCAAGCGGTCCGGCCGTTCGACGAGGATCGCCTCGCGTGCCGTCCCCGATTGCTCCGGATCGCGGTAGCGCAGGTGCGCGAGGGCGCGCACACTATGCACCGCGTCGTGGCGCGCCGCCAGCTGGGATTCGAGCTCGGCAGCGGACGGCAACGTGGCGGGCGCCCCGAGCGAACCAGGACGCGCCGCCGTGCAACCGGCGGCGACGCTGATCCCGACGATGAGCGCCGCACGCAGTCGGTGCCGCATCTCAGGAGTCTTTTCCGCCGGTCGGGCGTGCCCCTTCGAGGACTTGGATCTTTCCCTTCAGGCGTTCGATTTGTGCCTTCTCCTTCGAGCGCTTCAGGGCGTCCTGGTACAACCCCAAGGCTTCTTGCGCCTTGCCGGTTTGGCGGTAGGCGTCGGCGAGATGCTCGGCCACGGTCGGATCGTCGCCCGCCAGCTCGAGTGCGCGCTCGAGGTGCTCGACGGCTTTCGGGTAGTTGCCGCGTTGATAGTCCACCCAGCCCAAGCTGTCGATGTAAAAGCCGTCGTTGGGATCCAGCGCGATGGCGCGGCGGATCAGATCCTCGGCTTCGTCGAGGTGGACGCCCATGTCGGCGTAGGTGTAGCCGAGGTAGTTCAGTGCCGCGGCGTTCTGCGGATTCAACTCGATCGCCTTTTTCATCTCGGCGATGCAAGCGTCCTTGTTCTTCGCCTCGTCGTAGAGCGCGCCGAGGGTGAAGCGGTACTTGTCGTTGTCCGGATTTTTGGTCACCAGTTGCTGCATCAGGTCGATCGCCTTTTGCAGCTCGCCGCTGTCACGGTACATCGATGCCAGCAGCCCGGCGAGATCGGCGTTGTCGGGTTTGGCCTCGAAGGCGCGTTTCACTTCGGGAATGGCGAGGTCGAGGTGACCTTCACGCTGATAGATGTAGCCGATGTGGACGCGCGCATCGGCATAATACTCCGAGTCGGTGGGAATCCGGCTGAAGTCAGCAATTGCTCGTTGGTTCTCTTTGAGTTCGCTGTACACCGAAGCGAGATAGTATCGGACCCGATCGTTCTTGGGCTCCGCGGCAAGGACCAGGGTGAACTCGGTCGCCGCCCGCTCGTAATCGCCCTTCTCATAGTAGATGAGTCCGATCTTGACACGCGTGTCCTGCGGGTCGGTTTCGACCTTTTCGAGCTCCTTGAACTGCGACAACGCCTCGTCGAGCTTGCGCTGCCCGACGTACAAGCTGCCGAGCCGCTTACGTACGACGGCGCTTTGCGGATCGGTGGTCAGCAGCCGCTGATAAATCTCGATGGCCTTGTCGGGCTTGTCCTCCGCCTCGTACAACAGTGCCAGATCCAGGAGCACCATCTCGGACTGCGGGCTCAATTGCAGCGCCTCGTTGTAGGCCTTTTCCGCCTCATCGAATTGGTGCGCCGCGGCGTGCACGCGCCCGAGATAGTAGAAGCCCAGGACCGAGTGCGGGGAGATCTCGGTGAGCTGCGTCAACGTCTGCACGGCGCGCTCGTAGTCGCCTTGCTTACCGTACAACGCGCCGAGAAACAGATGGGCCTCCTGGTTCTTCGGATCGAGTTGCAGGACAGCCTCGTACTGGGCCATCGCCTCCGTATCTTGCCCGAGCGCCGACAGTATCCCCGCCAGGAGGACCCGTGCCTGCACGTTGTCCGGATCGAGATCGACGGCTTTCTGTGTTTCGGTCAGCGCCTCCGGTAGACGGTTCGCCCGTACGTAGAGCGCCGCCAGCCGCTGGTGCAACAAAGGCGACGACGGATCGGCTGCCACCGCCGCCTGATACTCTTTGGTCGCGGTGTCGTAGTCACTTTGGTTGACGGCCACCTCGGCCGCCAAGAAGTGCCCCATGGCGGCCGCCTCCGGCGGCACCGAGATCGGTTCGACCTGCGCCGAACCCATCTCGGTTTCCCATGGGAAGGGTTGCGTTGAAGGGGATTGACGGTGAACCGCGGCACACCCACCGAGAAGCACGACACACCCGGTGACGAATGCCGCAGACCGCAGACCTAGGGGTGCGCGCAACTGCATCATTAGACCAGCATCCGTAGCACAATCATCCAGGTCGTTCTATTCGTCCCCCTGTTATCAGCGGGGCACGCCGGTTTTGAGCGGTTTCGCCGACGGGTGCGGCAGCCTTCGTCGGCAATTGACTCGGCGGAGTTTGCGGCCAAGACTCTGCCCTCGACACAAGGAGGGTAGTGCCATGCAGGAGCTTCTTGGGCCCGAGCGTCCAGGTGGACAGGGACTGGATCAGCACCAGGAAGAATCGGGCAATCGCGCCATCTTGGCGCTGCTCCGCGACCCGCAGGTGGCGGCGCACGTCGACCTGGTCATCACCTGGCGCGATGATGCGTATGAAGTGTGGGCGCAGCGCGGGATGGTACGCTTCCAACGGGTCGTCCGCGGCGGACGGCTGGCGTTCCCCATCATCGAACAGATCGGCATCAACCCGATCGCCGCACAATCACATATGGCGGTGGCTACGTGTGCCGACGAGTTGCGCGCCGCGGCCGCGTCGGGCCACCCCACGGCGGACGTCAATCTGGCCTTCATCGAACCCGAGCACGTCACCTACCCGTGTGCCTACGAACGGATCGCCCAACTCTTCGACAGCCCATACGCTCCCGATCTCGTCGTGAGTCCCAAGTGCTACGCCTTCGGGCTGCAGCGGGGCCAGCATGGCGCGCTCGACGTCGTGCAATCCCGCGCTCCCCTGGCGTTCGCCGGGCCGGGCGTGCGCCCGGGGGTGTACGATGCACTGGCCCGCCACGTCGACATTGCCCCGACCGTTTGCCGGCTCATGGGATTGCCGCCGATCGACGGCGCGAATTGGAGCGGCCGCACGGCGAGCGAACGTGGTGTCGTCGCTGACGTGTACCTGAAGCGACAGGACGGACGCGTCCTCGATGAGATCCTCGGCGACGGCACCCAGCCGCAACGGGCGTATCTGGTGATCTTCGACGGCCTCAGCAACAGCGAGCTCCGGTACCTGCTTGAAAGGAATGACCCCGCGATCACCAATCTTCGCCGCATTCTCGACCACAGCGCGCGTTTCGCGTATGGCTCGGTCGTCAACTTCCCGAGCATCACCTGGCCCAGTCACAGCACGATTCTCACCGGTGCCTGGTGTGGCCATCACGACATCGTCAACCCCACGTACTACGCCCGTAACACGCGCACGGCGCTGGCACCGCAGGGACAGGGCATGATGACGGAGAGCTACCTCGGCGGCGGCGTGGAAACATTGTACGAAGCCTTCCACCGCGCCTTCGGGCCCGCCGCGTTCTCCGTGAACATCCACGAGCCCCAGGGCCGCGGCGCGGACCACGCCGCGCTCGAGCAACGCATCGTCGGGCCACGCGATCGGCTGCGGGCATTGACCCCGGACTTCGTCAAGGCGATCAGCCCTCGCTACGCCGCCGACGGCAAAGAGGCGGTGCACCGTGAAGCCGTGCTGGACGCCCGCGGCATGGCACAGATCACGGTACTCTTCGATGACCCGTCACATCCGCTGCCTGTCCTGGTGGCGCACGAGTTCACCCTCACCGACGGCGCCGGGCACGACTACGGCCCGCATGCCGACGGCCTGCGAACCGCCATCGCCGAGACGGACCGGCGTCTCGGCCAGGTCCTCGATATGCTCACGGCGAAGGGACTCCTCGACTCGACATTGTTCGTCTTCACCAGCGACCATGGCATGGCCGCGCAAGACATCACTCTCAAGGCCAACCCGGCTCGCCATCCCGAACGCAGCGGGATGAAGACCGTGACCGGTGAGCCGATGATCTGGCTGCGCGACCTTGCGGTCACGGTGGAGCCGGCGCCGGACGGGCGCACCGCGCGGGTAACGGTCCTCGACAACGATGCGGACCAATCGGGGGAATGTCCCCCTGTCGCCGACGCCGAGGTCCTGGTCTGTGGCCATGCGGATCGCGTCCTCGCCAAGCTGGTCACCAATGCCGCCGGCATTGTCGGCTTCGCCACCCCGGCCGACGTCAGTCCCAGTCAACTAGTCGTCTCGGTGCACCACCCCGACTACAACCCGCGCCATCTGCGGCTCGACGGCAGCAACCTAGCGATCGACCTGCCGCGCGAGTTGTGGGGAGAAGACAGATAACAGACAACAGAGGACAGACGACAGACTGGAAACCACAGAAGAGACGACAGGGCTCTGCGTCTGTTGTCTGTCGTCTCTCTTCTCAATTGCCGCCGTAGCGGTCGTCGGCTTGGCTGACGATATGCTCGAGCAGGCGTTGCTCGGCGGCATGGTAGGCAATGGAGCGCAACATCTCCTGCGCTTGGTGCGCCAACGGGATGGCGGCAAGGTATCCCACCACCTGTGCCGGGGAGAGGTGCGCGATCGATTCCTCCATACCACGCATTACATCTTCCGGGATCTCAGGCATGGAGATTTCGCCCGCGACCTCGAGCGCAGCCGAGAAGCGCTGCGCGAACTGGCGCTTGGCTTCTTGCTTCTCCTCGTCGGTGCATTCGACGCGCAGCTTCGCGGCCGCCTTGTCAAACAGCCGATCGAAGGCTTGCAGAACCGCTTCCTTGCCCGTCATCGCCGGCCTCCATTCCGCGGGTGCATGCAGCGCACCGTAACCACAGCCTGGTTGGGAATCAACAGAGAGACGACAGGCAACAGCCGGACAGACAACAGACGGACGAGAATGCACCCAACTCTACGCTCTCAAAACGCTGGGCGTCGGTTGTTCTGCCCGCCGCGCCGCGAACCGAAAATCGACGTTGACTTGAATCCAAATTCCCCTACAGTGCACCTTCATGAACGTCGCGCAAAGGGCCATCCTCAAGCGCCGTGAGATGGGTGATGGCTAGCATCCGCAACCGAGTCTTAATTGCCGCCGGCGTGCTGATCGCCAGTTGCGCCGTCAGTCGCGCGCAGACGTTCTACAAATGGACAGACGAACGTGGCGTGGTCCACCTGGCCGACGAACCGCCGCCCAACGCACGCGGGGTGGAGCAACGTCAACTCCCTCCCGTGCCGCCGCCACCGCCCGACAATGAAGAGGCCAAAGCCGCGCCGGCGGACGCCGCTGTGGACGATGCGGCGGAAAAAAAATCGCCGGCACAGATCGTCATGGTGTCGCACCAGGTTCAACGCAACGGCCCCACGGCAGCGCACGTGACGGGCGAGGTGAAGAATGTTGGCGGTCAGAATGCGGATGCCGTCGAGATCACCCTGCGTTCCGTCGACGCGTCGCAAGGCACCCTCTGCCTCAATGAACAGGCTGGAGTGAACCCAGCCACGCTCGCCCCGGGGGAGAGCGGGCACTTCGATGCCGACGTCGAAAGCCCGTGCCTCGCCGGCAATACCCCGGTCGATGTCGCTCCCGTCTGGAAGTGACCGCCATGGCGCCACCGCGTCGGTTCCGCTAGCAGCGCCTCGATCGTGGAAGCCCGCAGCGAGCGGGCCATGGAAGTGAGGCCCGCGGCCGGCCACTACGAGTGGGATGTGACATTGCCGTGTCGAACCGTGCCACTTGAGGTGGGTACGGTGGCCTTCACGACAATCGGCTCGGGTCCACCCGTCATCCTCATTCACGGCTACGGCGATACGCTGTTCACCTGGCGCAACCAGCTGCGTGAGCTGCCCGACGCGCTGCAACTGCACGCGCTCGATTTGATCGGGTACGGCCATTCGGACCAACCGCCGATCGCTTACACGGTCGACACCTTCGTCTCCTGTCTGCGCCAGTTCATGGATGCGGTAGGCATCGCCGCGGCCACCGTGGTCGGCAGCTCGCTCGGTGGCGCGGTGGCGCTCTGCCTGGCGAAGCTCCATCCTGAACGTGTCAACCGGCTGGTCCTGCTCGGCCCGACGATTCCCGGCGTGCAGCCGGGCGGACGCGCCTTCGACCTCACCTTCTGGTTGGCGTACCACGGGCGGCTGGCGCGATGGCTGCTGCAGCCGCGCTTCAAGCCGTTCGTCCGTGCAGCGTTGCGGGAAGCAGTCGCCGACCCGTCGTTGATTACCGACGACCTGGTCGCCCACTACGCGACGCTGGCGCAACGCCCGGGCTTCAGAGACGTCTATGTGTCGACGGCGCAGAACTGGCACGCGTGGGCGGCGCAGCGGCCGCGGTTTGGTGAGTTGAAGATGCCGGTGCTGATCATCTGGGGCGAAGGTGATCGCGTCCACCCCGTCCGTCAGGCCGCACTGTTACAGACGCTCATCCCGCAGGCCGAGTTGGTACGGGTACCACAGTGCGGGCATCTCCCACACATCGAACACCCCGAACGCATCAACACATTGCTGCGGCAGTTCATCGGCGTGGGCGCCCGCGTGTCCGCCGTCGGAACCGTCTGATTCGGACTCGTGCTCGTAAAGGAAGCCCTGCCGCCTCTGCCGCAACTGGCCAATGGAAGAGCGGGCGTCTTCCCTCTTCGTACGAACACGAGCACGAACCCGCTGTACACCACATCGCTTTCGAGCTACATCGCTGCCCGAGGTCACGGCGGACTCGATGCCGATCGAACACCGCAAAGATGGCGGGCAGCTGGTGTGGGTTCGCAACCCGTTTACGGGTGCGGTGACCTATTTCACCCATGTTCACAAGAAGCGCGACGGCTTCGTGCGGCAGGCGCAAGACGCGTTGCTGCGGGC
>CAZTDK010000017.1:0-19109 GCA_964611965.1 uncultured Binatia bacterium (SeqCode)
ACCTCCTCACATCGGCATTGATACATTGGTTCTGGGATCACTATGCCGATCCCGCCGATCGGGAGAATCCCAAGGCATCGCCGCTTCGCGCCCGCAATCTCTACGGTCTCCCACCGGCGCTCGTTGTCACCTGCGAGTTCGACCCGCTGCGAGACGAGGGCGCGGCCTACGCCGCGGCCATGGCGGCCGCCGGCGTGAGCGTCCGCCACCTCGATTGCCGCGGCCAGATCCACACGTCGGTGATATCCGTCGACATGATCCTCTCTGCTGCCGGCGCGCGCGCAGAGATCGGCAACGCATTGCGGCAGTTCTTCGGAACATCCCCCGCCGCGGAGCAGAGCGCCTTGCGCGTCGCTCTGCTGTCATCGCGCGCCGAAAGCGCAGTCTAGCCGCCTGTCGGACTTAGTCCCAGCTGGAACCCCACGCCAGCGGGATAAGCCTCAAGGCGCGCTGGCCGCCAGGGAATAGAATCGCTGGCGGAGCCGCAAGATGTCGGCTGAAGCCGACTGACCCACCGCAACGCCTCGCGAACATTGGGCATCCGGTGTTCGTAGTCGTCTTCAGACGACTTGATCCGATTCAGCCGGGGACTTCGAGTCCCCGGCGAACACACCGGTACGGAATTGCTCCGTCGTTACTTCCCCTTCCACTCCGGCTTACGCTTCTGTGCGAACGCCATGACACCTTCCATCATATCCTCGGAAGCGAAGAGCGCGCCGACCATCGAGTAGGATTTCTTCAAGGCGTCTTCCAACGGCATCCCCTCGCTTTGCAGCGCCACCTGCTTGGTGGCGCGGACAGAGGTCGGTGAGCACTCGAGGATCTCGTTCGCCCAACGTTCGGCGGTGGCGGCCAGGTCTTTCAGCGGCACGACCTCATTGACGATCCCCAGCCGATGCGCCTCGTCCGCCAGCATGTGCTTGCCGGTCAGCATCAGACCCATGGCGATCTTCGGCGGGATGTGGCGCGGCAATCGCTGCATGCCGCCGGCGAGCGCCGCCAAACCGACGCGCGGCTCCGGCAAACCGAAGCGCGCCGAGTCTGCCGCGACGATGATGTCGCACGCCAGGGCGATCTCGAAGCCGCCACCGAGGGCCAGGCCGTTCACCGCGGCGATCACCGGCTTGAACAGGTCGAAGCGCGCCGCGATGCCGCCGAAGCCACCCTTGCCAAAGCCGGTCGCACCCATCCCGTGCTGCGCTGAGTACTTCAGGTCATTGCCCGCCGAGAACGCGCGCTCGCCGGCGCCGCTGACGATCGCCACCCAGCACTCCGGATCGTCGGCATAGTCGTCGAACGCCGCCGACAGCTCCTGGTTGGCCGGCGGGTGCAGCGCGTTCATCACCTCCGGACGATTGATGGTGATCTTGGCGATGCGCCCGTGCTTCTCGTATTTGATGAACTCGAATGCCATCTCTTTCTCCTTCCGCGGATGTCGCTCGTCCGACCCGAGGGCGACGATCTCCCGATGTTATATCAGAGCCCGATCCAGGCGCGGCTACCGTTCCATCCGTTTCAATACGCGCCGCACGGCAGTCTGCGGTGCCCAACGGGAGCGGGTCCGACCGCAGGCCCTACGGCGCCGCCTGCGCCTGCATCTCCATCACCCATTCCATCATCTCCGCATGCACCTTCCGCACCGACGCGCGCTGCTGTACCGCCGCCCACCATGCCGCCAGCTTCGGGCGACCGTCGGTAAATGGCGCGCCGCCGAGGATCTGCAACGTGAGTTGCGCATAGAGCATCACCGGCGCCAGTGAGCAATCCGCCAGGCTGAAGGCATCGCCCAGCGCGTACGGGCCGGAGGAGAGCAACGCTTCAAGTTGATCGAGGCGCGTGCCGATCTCCACGAACTGCGTCGCAATGAGCTGCTGATCCTTCTCCTTCAACGCCACTTGCGGAAAGAGCACATGGAGGGACGGCTCCAAATACAGATCCACGAAGCGACCGAAGCCACGCGCGCGGGCGCGGCTCAGCGGGTCGGCCGGAAGCAACCGCGGCGTCGGAAACTGCTCTTCGAGAAACTCGTTGATGATCTCCGACTCGCCGATGACCGCGCCGTCGATTGCCAACGCCGGCGTCTTGCCCAGTGGGTAGATGTCCAAATACTCCGCCGATTTCAAATCGCCGCCCGGAATCGGGACGATCTCGACGGGTGCCTGCTTTTCATAGATCGCGATACGACACTTCGCGGCGAAGTGACTGCCGTTCTGGTTGTAGAGCTTCATCAGGGGGTCTCCTCTGGTTGGCGGACGCCGGCAGTATGCCGCGTCGGCGCCCCCATTCAAGGCCTGCGGCCGGCGTCTCTTCTATGGACGGCTCCCCAGTGGGTCGCTGCGCGCTGCCAATTCGACAGGCCGCTCTAGGCCGCGAAGCTCGGCAGGCGGCTTGGGCCTATCGGCCTTACCAGCCTGCAGCGCGTCCTGCCTCCTGCTACAGGGCTCCCATGGCTGCTGCCGACAACGCTCCGCTCGCTGGCCTCGTCGTCCTCGAGCTCGGACAAATCTACAACGCCCCGTACTGCTGCCTGCTGCTCGCGCATCACGGCGCCGAGGTCATTAAGATCGAGCCACCGCAGGGAGACCTGCTGCGGCGAATGGACCGCTCGTCCGGCGGCGCGAGCTATCCCTTTCTGATGCTCAACACCAACAAGCAGGGCATCACGCTCAACCTCAAGCACGCCCGCGGGCGCGAGCTGTTTCTGCGCCTGGCGGAGCGCGCCGACATCATCGTCGAGAACTTCGCCGCCGGAGTGATGGAACGCCTCGGCCTCGGCTACAGCGTCGTCAGCGCGCGCAATCCCCGGATTGTCTTTGCGTCGGGCAGCGGCTTTGGCAGCACCGGCCCCTACGTCGGCTATCCGGCAATGGACTTCACCATTCAAGCACTGGTCGGCGCGATGGCGATTACCGGCTACCCCGACATGCCGCCGGTCAAGTGCGGGCCGACGTTCATCGACATGCTGGGCGCAACGCATTTGCTCGCCGGGATTCTGCTGGCGCTGCGCGCGCGCGAGCAGACCGGACGCGGCCAGCGCGTCGAGGTCGCGATGTTCGACGCCGCGATCCCTGCCCTGCTCAGCTACCTGGCGCCATTCTACGAGCTGCATCAGGAGATTACCCGCAGCGGCAACCGCCATGTCGTCGGCGGTTCGACGCCGTATAACAACTTCCGCTGCCTCGATGGCTACGTCGCGATCATCTGTGTCTCCAACGAGCATTGGCTCGATCTCTGTCGCGTCATGGAGCGGCCCGATCTTCTCGCCGACGAGCGCTGGCACACGCCACCGGGGCGCGCGCAGGACTGGCCACAGATCGAAGCCGCCGTCGCCGAGTGGACGAGCACACGCCGGCGCGATGACGTAGCGCGCACCGTGGCGGCAGCCGGCATTCCCTGTGCGCCGGTGCGCACGTTGCCGGAGGTCGCGGCCGACCCGCACCTCGTCGAGCGCGACGTGATCCGCGAGGTCGAATACCCGCCGCGCGGCACAGTGAAAGCCATCGGCACGCCGATCAAGCTGGAAACACAGGCCGAGACCGCGCCGTCGCCACCTCCGAGTATTGGACAGCACACCGACCAGGTGTTGCGCCGCCTCCTCGGCCTGGCGCCGGCGGACATCGACAGCCTGCGCCGCGACGGCGCACTCTAAGGGCCCTGGCCCTGCGGGCGGCGACTTTTCTATGGCCCGCTCCCCGTTGGGTCGCTATGCGGTGCCGTCGCAAGGACTCGACTTGTGGGCAGCATACTTCCATTGAGGACTTCCTCTGGTTTTTCTTCGTGACCTTCGTGGTTTCATTCTCCGTGATCACGACGATTCGTTTCGCCATCAATCGCGGATCCAGGATCCATCCGTAGTGACGAGACTGCCGTGGATGCTTCCGTTTTTGGAGATCAGGAGTTTTGAGACACGCTAGACGACCGGCGCTCGCAAAGCGCGGCGTGCTCGGAGCTTGCGGTACAACAACGCGCCGGCCAACAACGTCACCGCAACGAGTCCCCATCCCCACCACGGCAAGTGACCAGCAACCGTGATTCCTCCCGCGCCGAGGAGGATTTGAAAGGCGGTTGTCGGCACCAGCCCGAGGACGGTCGCGAGCAGATAGGTGCGCGTCGGAACCCGCGAGACCGCGGCGAACACGTCAATCAACGGGTTTGCCCAGAGCAATATCCGCAGGGCAAAGATCGTCGAGAAGGGATGCGTCCGCAGGCGCGCTTCCCAGCGCTGGATCGCGGCGGGAACGCGGTCCTGCCCCCAATCCTGCCCCAGTCTGCCAGCGATGCCGTAGGTCAGCACACTGGCGAAGAGCGTGAGCCCGAAGGAATACGCATACGCCAGCGGCAGCGGCCACACCGCGGTAGCGGCCCACACCAGCGGCGCGAGCATCAAAGCCGCGAACATGCCCATGCCCAAGGCAACGAAGACCAGCGGCGCCCACATCCCCGCCTGCGCAATGGTCGTGCGAATCGCTTCCGGCTGGCTGAGGATTGCAAACACACCGCTGCGCCACGCAAGCACCAGGAGCGCGGCAACGACCGCAAGAATGAGTACGGACGATTTCCTCATACCGACTGCTCTCTGCGTATGTCATCTCGCCGGCAAAAGGAACGACCCTACGGGCGGCGACCCTGGGGGCAGCGCCTTTTCTATGGACCGCTCCCTCCTTCGACAAGGCTCAAGACAGGGTTGGTCGCTGGGAGCTGCCAAGCTCGACACGCTGCTGGTACCGGGCGCCCTCGCTTGATGCCACCACGGCGAGAGGTTGTGGTATATGCGAAGGCGTGACCACGGTGCTCCATGAAGCACGCGACGGCGGTGTCTGCGTGCTGCGACTCGATCGTCCCCCGGCCAACGCCATCGATGAAACGCTGCTGGCGGATCTGGCTGCGGCGCTCGACACCGCACGCGCGGACGACGCGGTGCGTGCCGTCGTGCTCACCGGCACGGGTCGCTTCTTCAGTGCCGGCTTCGACTTCGCGGCGCCGCGGCGCGACGCCGCCGCCGAGCAGCGCATCTCGGCGTTGTATCGGGAGGCGCACGTCAAGCTGCTCACCTTGCCGAAGCCGACGATTGCCATGATGAACGGCCACGCCGTCGCCGGTGGGTTGGTGATGGTACTAGCCTGCGATTGTCGCTTCGGCATCGATGGCGTCTACCGGGTCGGTCTCACCGAGGTGGCAGTTGGCGCGGCGTTTCCGCGCGCCGCGTTCGAGATCGTCCGGCTGCGGCTGCCGCAGGCGCGCGCCACCGAGTTGCTCCTCGGCGCGGTGCTTTATCCGGCGAGCGCCGCTGTGCGGCTCGGCATCATCGATGAGTTGGTCCCGCCGAACGTTTTCGAAACGACCGTTCTCCGGCATGCCACCCGCCTCGCCGGCATGCCGCGCGAGGCGTATGCGCACGCGAAAGCCCTGCTTGTCGCCGACGCGGCGGCACACGTCGCCAGCGAGAGCGCCGAAGACGCCCAACAGATGCTCGCCGTATGGAGTGCACCGGAGAGCCGCGCCGCCCGCGCCCGGCAGCGCGAAAAGCTGGGGCTGAAGTCGTGAGTCGTGTTCGTGCCCGTGTTCGTAGCCAGGGTTGCCGCATCCCTTCAGCGGCTGCCCTGGAGCCCGGGACGGGCCGACCGTCCCAGTTGATTCCCTGCGGCAAAGCCCATAGCGTACCGCGCCATGCACGCCTTGCAACATCCGGTACGGTTGGCGGTGCTGCTCTCCGGTGGCGGCACAACGTTGCAGAACCTCATCGATCGGATCGCCGACGGCCGGTTGGCCGCCAGGATCGTGCTGGTGGTGGCCTCACGCGCCGATGCCGGCGGCCTGGCACGCGCGCGCGCCGCGGGAGTTCCAGCGGTCGTGGTGCCGCGCCAGGCCTTCACGGATGTCGCCGCGTTCAACGATGCGCTGCACACCGAGTTGGCACGCTACGACCTTGATCTCATCGTCCTAGCCGGGTTCCTCTCACCGTTCCAGTTGCGCGAACGCTATCACGGGCGGGTGCTCAACATTCACCCGGCGCTCATCCCGGCGTTCTGCGGCAAGGGCTTCTACGGTGAACGTGTGCATCGCGCCGTGCTGGCGGCCGGTGTCAAGGTGAGCGGATGCACCGTGCACTTCGCCGACGATCACTACGACAACGGTCCGATCATTTTGCAGGGGGTGGTGCCGGTGCTCGACGACGATACGGCAGAAACGTTGGCAGCACGCGTGCACGGGCTCGAGCAGGAGCTCTATCCCGAAGCCATCCGTCTATGGGCCGCCGGTCGACTTGAGGTCGACGGACGGCGCGTACGGATCACGAAGTCCTGAGTGCTGCGTACCGCCGGCAACCCACGGCAACTCAGCGCGGATCGGTCCGTCGCCAGCAATCTGTCGGACTTGGAAGCCCGCAGCGACCCAACGGGAAGCGGGCCATAGAAATGACGCCAGCCGCAGGCCTCACGACGCAGAGGCGGGCTCCGTTTTGGGTGCATCGGCGCGCGGCGCGCTCTCCGCAGCTGACGGCTCCTTGCGCGCGGCGGGCTTGGTCACGGCCTTCTTCTTCACGCCGGGTGCGAGGAGGACGCCCATCAGCCGGCCTTCCATGCGCGGGTTGCCTTCGACGGTTGCCGCGTCTGATAGCGCCTCGCAAACTTTCATGAGCTTCTCGCGACCCAGGTTCTGGTAGGCCATTTCGCGCCCGCGGAAGCGCAGCGTGAACTTGACGCGATCGCCGGCGGCAAGGAAATCGCGCGCCTTTTGAATTTGCCGTTCGAGATCGCCAACGTCCGTCCGATATCCGAGGCGCAGCTCCTTCACCTGCGTGATCGCTTGCTTACGGCGCGCTTCGGCTTCTTTCTTGTGTTCCTGGTATTTGAACTTGCCGTAATCGAGGATGCGACAGACCGGCGGCGCCGCCTTGGGAGCAACCTCTACCAGATCGAGCTGAGCCTCCTCAGCGCGACGCAATGCATCTTCGATTGTTACAACCCCAAGCTGAGCCCCATCCGGTCCCACCAGACGAACCTGGGGAACACGAATGTGACGATTGATGCGATGCGCATCGGGGGGTGGTGGAGCGAACCGTGGGCCTCTTCCTCTAAATGCCAAATGATCTCCTTTCGATTTGTGCTCTGCGCGAGCTGGGTCAATGTACACCAACTCGCCCGGCTCAGACAATGGTCGTGTCGCAAACCGGTTTGCCAGCGGCGGCGGGTGTTGTTAGCGTGCCGCTGCGCATGACTCGCCAGCACCTCTTCGCGGCGTTCTTTTTCGCCGCCTTCCTGTTTCTGCTCTTCCAGTTCTACCAGATGTTCAGCGTGTTCATCGCGCCGCTGACGTGGGCCGCGCTGCTGGCGTTCATCTTCTATCCGCTGTACACGCGGCTCACACGCTGGCTCCGTGGCCGCGCCAGTCTTGCCGCGTCCCTGTTCACGACCATGGTGATCCTGGCGGTGATGGTACCGACGGTGTTCCTGATCATCCTGCTGGCCAACGAGTCGGTCGCGTTGTACCAAACCAGCACGGAGTTCCTCAACGGACCCGGGCTGCGCGAAGCGATCGAGCGGCTGCGCGCCTCGACGCCGGCGCGCGCCTGGACGCTGTGGACCAAACTTCTTCAGGAGTGGAACGTTGATCTCGCGGATATTGCGGTCAAGAGCACCAACGTGGTCAGCGCCTTCCTGGTCTCGCAAGCCGCGGACATTCTGAAGAACATTGCGTCGTTCGTCGTCGATTTCTTCCTCACCACCTTCGCGTTGTTCTTCTTCTTCCGCGATGGCGCACGCATGGTCGGTGGGATCCGCGACTTATTGCCGATGGAACAAGTGCACAAGGACATGGTGCTGGAGCGCCTCCACGAAACACTCTCGGCGGTGGTCCAGGGAACGCTGATCACGGCAGCAGCGCAGGGCGCTTTGGCCGGGGTGGGCTTCGCCCTGCTCGGTGTGCCCTTTGCCGTCTTTCTGGGCTGCGCCGCTGCGTTCGCATCGTTGTTACCGTTCGGGGCGCCGATCGTGTGGGGAATCGTGGCGATCTATCTCGGCTTTACCGCCACCATTGCCAAAACCATCGCGCTGATCGTCTGGGGAACGTTGGTGGTCGGCACCATCGACAACTTCATTCGACCGATGCTCATCGGCGGCAGCACCGAGATACCGACCATCCTCCTTTTCTTCGGCATTCTCGGCGGACTCCAGGCGTACGGCTTTCTCGGCGTCTTCCTGGCGCCCGTGGTGATCGCCATCCTGGTCGCCTTCGTGCGGATCTACCGCGAGCAATACGCCGGCGTGTAAGCCCTACGGGCGGCGGCCCTGCGGGCAGCGTCTCTCTATGGAGCGCTCCCGTTGGTCGCTGCAGGCTGCCAAGTCCGACGCGTTTGCGACTGCCTACATGTTGTGTGGGAGTCAAGTCTTTGCGATATGGCACCGCTTAGCGACCAACGGGAGCGCTCCATAGAAAAGACGCCGGCCGCAGGCCCCTACAGATATTGCTTCCAGCCACGGCGCTGCAGCTCGCGCGTGATGTCGCGCACGTCCTGGGCGCGCTCGCGCGGGCAAATCAGCAGTGCATCCGGACTGTCGACGACGATGAGATCATGTACGCCCAGCAGGGCGACCATCCGGTCCGGGGCATAGACGATCGAATCGCCGGCATCGACCGACACCAGCTTGCCGATGCTTGCGTTGCCGGCAGCGTCGCAGCCCCACACCTCCCGCATCGCCATCCAACTGCCGACGTCGTTCCAGTCGAACGCGGCACGCACCACCGCCACCCGGGGCAGCGGCGGCAGCATGCGGCTGATCGGTTGTATGAGCGCCACGTCGACGGAGACCGATGGCAGCGCCCGGTACGCGCGCCGCAACCGCTGCGGTGCGCCGCGCGCGCGCTGCCATAAGCCCTGCAACGCCTTGGGCACAGCGGGCACACAGTGCTCCAAAGCGGCGTGGAAGACGCTGGCCTTCCATACGAACATGCCGGAATTCCATAGGTAGCGGCCGCTGCTCACGTAGCGCTTGGCCACCGCGGCGGCAGGTTTCTCATGGAAACGACGCACCCAGCATGCCGACAGCGATGCCGACCGTGGCGCGTCGTCGATTGCACGGCCAGCCTCGATATATCCGTAGCCGGTCTCCGGCCGGGTTGGTTCGATGCCCAGGGTCACCAAGCAGTTATGCCCTTCCGCCAATGTGAGCGCGGCGCGCAAGGTGCGGCGCAGGCGCACGGCGTCTTTGATCAGGTGATCGGCAGGCACGACGGTCATCAGTGCGTCACCGGCGTGCGCGCGAATCCACTCGCTGGCCAGCGCGATGCACGCCAGCGTGTTACGCCCCTCGGGCTCGGCAAGAATCTGCTCTGACGGCACGTGCGGTAACTGACGGCGCACTTCGGCGGCGTGCTCGGCATGGGTCACCACCAGCATTCGCCGCCACGAGCACAGCGGAACAAGACGGCGGGCGGTTTCCTGGAGCAGCGTGCGGCGTCCGGTGATCGTCAGGAGCTGTTTGGGCAAGCGGCGCCGGCTGCGCGGCCAGAACCGCGTCCCCTGCCCGCCCGCCATGATCACGACATAGTGCGGCAACCGCCGCCGCGGCGCAGCCTTGACCCGTCGCTGCTCAGCCATGCGGCGCATGATTCGGCAAGCAGCGGGGGAAAGCAACCGACGGTCGTGACCAAGCGCGCACCATCTGACTCCCTCTCCTTACCGAGGAGAGGGCCGGGGTAAGGTTCCATCTCTGCCCGGTCGGCCTCACGTACCCCTTCAAACCGGCCTCTCCGGTACAAGCGGCGCCAGCAGCTCAATTATCACCGTGTGGGCCGCGACCGCGTAGGCGTCTCCAAGGTTGATGATGCCGGGCGTCGGCACCGGCTGTGACGGATGCACACCGGTCCACAAGACGCGCCCGGTCCCCGGCTCGATGAGCATCGCGGTAATTGAAGCGATGATGAACGCCGGCTCGGTGCCACCGCTGGATTCCCAGCGGTGGATTTCAATGTAGAGCACCGCGCCCTCGATGTGGTTGCGCGCGGCGAGCGCCGCGGCATCTGCGGCGCTCGCCGGGACCTGGCCATTGACCGCAGCATCCACAACTTGCGGCGCCACCACTTCGAAGCCACGCTGCACCAATGCGGCGCGGGCTTCCGCGGCCAGAGCATCGGCAACCGTGTAGCGCGCGGTGCGCATTACGTAGTGCTCCAGGAACGATGCGCCGGCGATCACCAATGGATCGCCGGTGCGGTTGTTGACCGGGAGTACCGCAATCGTCCGCACCGGTTGCGGCGCGGGCGGTGGCGTGCGCACGCAGCCCGCAAGGCAGACGGCCGTCAACAGCGACAGCGCACGCCGCGTCATTGGCCATGCTCCGCGGATGGATCGTGTTGGCCGAGGCGCTGCTCCACGTCGTCGAGACGGCGCTGCATTCGATCACGCTGCGCGCGCAATTCTTCCAGGGTGCGGCGTGCGTCGGCGAGCTCGCTGGCATTGTCGGCGGACTCGGCTTTGCTGATGACGTCCGGAACCAGCGCGCGCACCTCGGCCTCGAGATGCGCGGCGCTGACCGTATTGTCGGTGCTTGCAGCCACTGCGTAGCGATACAAGAGCCGGCCGGCGCGGCGCGCTTCCTTCACCTCGTCCGCAGCCGGCAGCAACGGATCGGGGGCCTGCGCCGTGCGCGCGGCAAGCATTTCGTAGAACCCAGCCAACGCGTCTCCGGTAAACCAATCCTTATCGCCCGCCGCGTTGATGCGCGTCAGACGCGGGGCGGTAAACTCGAGCCGCGGACGATCGTCGGTGTTCAGCCCCGCCGCCGCGAACAGGTCGGATACCTCCGTCAGCGGGCCCACCGACAGCATGGCGAGACCGCGTGGCGTGGCGAGCAACGAGTCGCGACTCCACGACGGCATCTGCCTGAGTCGCTCGCCAAGCCGCGTCAGCTCGACGGGCACCGCATGATACTGGCCGACCAGGCCGACGACGGGGCGGTTCGGATAGAAATCACCACGCCACAGGCTGACCTGGGGGAAGACGGAGAGGAAGGTGTGCGTGATCATGTCGAATTCGTCGCGCGTCAGTTGGTACAACGGCAGCCACTGACAAAACAGTCCGCCGGGTGCGAGCCGCCGCACGACTGCCGCGTACATTTCACGGGAGTAGAGATTGCCGGCACCGGCGTGCCACGGCACGAAAAGATCGGAGACGATCACATCGAACTGCTCGTCGCTGGCTGCCAGGTAACGGCGGCCATCGTCAAGAACGAGACGAACGTCCGGCCGGTCGAGCAAGCTCGCATTCCACTCCGCAAAATGCGTGCGCGCTGCGGCCGCCACCTCGGGCACCAACTCGACGACGGCGGTATCGGCAATGTTCAGCGCCGGACCGGCGCTGGCGGTGATGCCGGTCGCCAGCCCGATGAAAAGGACCCGGCGGGGAGCCGGATGCAGCAGCAACGGCACCAGACCGAGGCGGCGCTCATTGGTCGCCGCGGCGCTGCCGCCGAGGACGTAGGAGTTGTCGAGCCGCAACTGCACATCGCCGTCCGACCGCACCACCGTGACGATGCCGCCGGGTCCTTCGACGGTCGCATCCAATGTCTCGGCGCCGCGGCCGTCACCAGTGGGGCGTAGATGAACGAGCGGCGCACGCAGCGGGTTGAAGAGGACCACGGCGAGCAACGCCGCGCACGCAACCAGCCGCCAGCGGCTGGCAGGCGGCGCGAGCGCAACAGCGAGGACGATGTACGCGGTCGCGGCGACCAGCAGCGCACCGCGCACGCCGAGCATCGGCACGCCGAGGAAGCCGGCCGCAAGCGCGCCGACGATGCCCCCGAAGGTGTTCGCCGCCGACAGGTCGCCGAGCGGACGGGCAACCCCCTCGCTTTCGCCCCAGGCGCTCCACAGCGCCGGCAGAACGATCCCCGACGCAAATGCGGCGGGACCAACCGACAGCGCGGCGAGCGCAACGATGCGCAAGGTGTACTCGACGAGTCCCGCTTGCATGCCGATATAGGCCAAGCCATTTGTCCGCCGCACGAAGAGCCACACGCCTATGGCCGTTGCCACGGACGCGCCGAGGAGCGCGCCGGTTGCCAGCGACATGGCCCTCACCCCTTGCCCCTCTCCCAAAATGGGAGAGGGGAACGCGAAGTTTGCTTTTCTCCGACCAACTTGCCTGTGATCCGCACCCAGCACAGTAGCCGCCACGGCAGCGCCCGCAGCGATGGCCACAAGGAAAACGAGAGCCACAGCACTGAAGGAGTAGATCGAGTTGTGCAGCACCTGTGCGAACAGCCGCGTCCACAACACTTCGAGTCCAAGCCCGAGCGCACCGGCGCCGGCAGCGACCAGCCGCAGGCGGCGACGGGACATTGGAGCGTCCCTCGATACGGCCCCTGAGAAGATGGGGCCTACTCGGGATGAACGGAGAAGAGCGCGGCACCTCGGAATACCATCCGTTCGTCTCGAGTAGCGGTCGGTCTTTTCGACCGCGTATCGAGGGATAGGCGGTGCGTCGACAGGCGCACCGGCGCGGTTATCGACGACGGCCGCGGCAGTGACCGCACTGTCCGCCGCACGCCATCGCTCCACCACCAGTGCAATCACCCCGGCAAGCGCGCTGGTCGCTGCCGCGGCCAAGTAACTGGCACGCACACCGATGAGCGCGGGCAGACCGAACCCCGCCGCCGCGATGCCGGCGACGCCACCGGCCGTGTTCAGGGCATAGAGCCAGCCGCCGCGCGCCACGGCACCCACAACCAGTGCCTCGCCCAGTGCAGGCAGCGTGGCCCCGAGACACACTGTTGCCGGCAATGTGGCGACGGCGAGCACCGCAACCCCGCCGGTGAAACCGCGAGCCGCTAACCACTGCTGCGCGCCGTCACTGGCGAGCAGGCGAAGGACGGCGACCGACCACAGCGCACCCGCAGCCGCGCCGATTTCGAGCCATCCATACACTCGCAACGCTGAGCGCCGCACGCCGCGCGCCGCCGCGGCGCCGAGCCCAAGCCCTGCGAAGTAGCACGCCAGCACCGTCGCCGTGGTGACTGCCGTCTGGCCAAGGACGAGCCCGGCGGAGCGCATCCACAACATCTCGAGTGCCAGCGCTGCCGCACCCGAGATCGCAAAGCACAACCACAGCAGCGCGCTCACGGCGAAAGCCAATTGACCAACATGCGGCGCCCGGTGACAAACAGCCACACCGCCAGCAACAGCACGCTGGACAACGCCACCTCAGCCGGTCCGAGCGGCAGGTCGAAGCGATAGGCGCAGTAGAAGCCGGCAAATGCGGTGGCCCCACCCAACGCTGACGAGCCGACCATGAACGTGACCATCCGTCCGGCGAGCATGCGCACCGTCACGGCCGGCACCACCAGGAACCCGAAGGTCGCCATCGGCCCGGCAGTCATGACACCCAGTGAGATGACGCCGCCGATCATGAGATACAACACGACATCCCACAACCCGGCGCGCTTGCCGAACACCACCGCGAGGTCGCGGTCGAACGACACCAACAGCAGCTCTTTGCGGCAGGCAAACAGCACCAGGACAATGACGCTGAACACCGCGAGCATCCAGCGGAGACTGGCCTCGGTGGTGGCGAGGATGTCGCCCTTGAGCAGGTTGACCATCTGCGCATCGCCGTGCGGGTCCTTGGCAAGGAACAGAATCGTGGCGGCGGCAGCGCAGGCGTACAAAGTACCAATGCGCGCTTCCACGGTCTCGCGCCCGCGTCGCTCGAGCAACGCCAGGACCAACGTGGCAACTAACGTGAAAGCAAACGAGCCGGCCATGGCCAGCACGTGCTCGTTCCCCTGCATCTCTTGATGCGGCCCGTGCAGCAGCTGGTACGCAAAGAACGAGGACGCGATGCCGGCGGCCGAGACTTGCGGCAAGGCTACGCCAAGGAAGATCATCCGGCGCAACACGAAGTAGACGCCCACCAGCGGGCAGACAGCTCCCACCAGCACGCTGGCGACCAGGGCGTCGCGCAGCAGAAAATTCGGGCTCAGAATCTGCAGGAGCTCGCTCATGCGCCGCGCTCACGCGACCGGAAGAGGCCGGCCAACCCTTCTTCCGCACGCACCGCTTCGATCGAGCGCTTGCTGGCGCGGCCGTCGTCGACCCAGACGACCGAGTGCACCATGGACTCAATGTGGCCGAGATGATGGCTGACGAGGATCGCCGTCAGCATGCGCTCGCGGTTGAGGCGGCCGATGAGCTGGATGATCGTCGCTTCGGCTTCGTGATCGACGCCGGCAGTCGGCTCGTCGAGGAACAGGACATCGGGCTCGGCCGCCAGCGCCCGGGCGATCAACACGCGTTGCTTCTGCCCACCGGACAGCTCCCAGAACTGACGCCTGGCCAAGGCGGCGAGGCCGACTTCTTCCAGACATTGGCTCGCCAATTGTCGCTGCCGCCGACCGGCGAAGCGCAGCGGCGGCAGCTTGGCGTACGTGCCCATCAGTACGACCTCGAAGGCACTCAGCGGAAAGATCGGATCGAGCGTGTCGCGCTGCGGAACGTAGCCGGGCGGGCTCGTCGAGCGGTCGAAGTTATACGCGATCCGCCCAGCCAGCACGGGCACCAGCCCGAGGATACCACGCAACAGCGTCGTCTTGCCCGCACCGTTGGGACCGACGAGCGCCATGAACTCGCCACGGTGGATGGTCAGCCCGACCTGAGTGAGCACCGGCACGCCACCGTATCCGAGACTCACATCCTGGAGCTCAATCAACGTGAGGCTCATGACCCGTTCTGAACGGCCTTCAGCATCGCCTGCAGGTCGTAGTCGATGAAACCGACATAGTCCTTCGCCTCCGGGACACCACCGACCATCATCGGCAACTCCACCAGCTTCGCTCCGCTGCGTTGGGCGACCGTTTCCGCCAATCCGGCCGGGTAGTGGCGTTCACGTACGACGATGTCCACTTTCTCGCGCTTCATCAAATCGATCAGCTCCTCGATGTGGCTCGGCGTCGGATCGACGCCGGCACGGATCTCGATCGTTCCCACCGGCTCCATGCCGAAGCGCGCGGCGAAGTAGACCATGTCGGGGTGATAGCTGACGAGCTTCTTCCCCTTGAGCGGCGCCGCCTCGCGCTGCCAGCGCGCGATATTGATGTCGAGGTCGGCCTCGAGCGCCTCCAGGTTTTTCACGAACCCACTCTTGTCCTCCGGATAGTTCTGCACGAAGCCCTCGGCCATCGCCCGCGCCGCTTCCTTCATGGCCACCGGGTCGAGGTTGTAATGCGGGTTGCCCATGGGATGTTGGTCACCCTGGGCACGATCGATGCGGTTCGGCACGTCGAGGACGGTGACGTATTTCGAGCAGTCGATATAGCCCGGTGCATCGCGCGTGATCTTCGAGTTGCGCGCGGCTTCCAGCAGGCCCGGCAGGAAAGCGTGCTCCATTTCCAGGCCCATGAGGACGACCAGGTCCGCACGGTTCAACAGCACCGCGAAGCTGGGCTTCATCGGCACCGCGTGAATGTCTTCCACACCGGTTGCGAGTGAGGTGACCTCGACACGATCGCCGCCGATGCGTCTGGCAAAATCGGCGAGGTCGGGAATCGTCGCGACCACTTTGATCTTCTCCGCCGCGGCAGCCACGTGGCCAAGCAGCACCAGGCTGAGCGCGATGACGATACACAGCTGCCGTCTCATGATGGTCACTCCTTAGCGATCGCGAAAGCCGTGCACATGGCTCCCGAGCACCGCGGTCCATTGCAGGAAGAACTGACTCTCGTGGTTCTCCGGCTGTGTGAGGTAGGTGTACTGCAGCCGCACCCGCTGGAACTCCGAGAGCCAGATGGTGAAGTAGGGTGAATAGCTGGCCAAGTCGCCCTGCTGCCGGTCGAGCGCCTGCTGATAGTCGAACATGAACCCCGGAAAGTACCGCCGCGTTAGTTTTGCCTCGAGGTAACTGTACACACCGAAGGCGTCTTCGCGATGAAAGACCGGAGCGTTCGGATCGCCGATGTTCCAATCTTCCGTGTTGTACAGCACCTCGGTTCCCCAGGTGAGACCACGGTATTGCGACTGACTCAGGGGCGTGTAGCGATAGGTGACGTCAATGCCGGAAAGGTAGCGCGCATTACCGGCGCCGGCCTCCGTACCCCCGTCATTGAAGTCATTGACCTTCGGCGTGTACGCCAGGGTGGACCCGAGATCCACGCTGCTCGCATCGGTGAGGCTGAAGAAGGTCGCTGGCCGGGCCAGATACGTAAAGCGACTGAGCGCGCGCGGCACGTTGTTGTCGACCTGCGTATTGTCGGCACCGATCTTGTTGTAGGCGCCCAGCGTCAACGTGAGGTATTGCGACAGCGGACTCAACCAGCTGGCTTCAAGACCGTCGGCTTGCGATTCGCCACCGACGAACGTGTCCAGCACTTGGGGGCGGTTGACGAATGGCAGGTCGTGGTCGTGGAACTTCGACAGCCGGCCGAAGTCGGCGAAGAAGCGGCCACCCTTGAGGGTGAGGTTGTAGGGCAGCGAGGTCGTGACGATGGCGGCCTCTTCGACCCCCACACCGTCATTCCCACCGTTGAAGATCGCATAGCCGCGCGCGAACGGGTCGATGCTGGCGGACATGCCGATCTCGGCGGAACGAAACTCGAAGTTGGCGCCGCCGTTCTCCTCGTACGAGCCGACGGTGTCGATGACCAGTCCGATCGCCGGATTGAACTGCGCAGGAAAGGTCTTGTTGGCCGCGGAAAGGCTGGGCTGGATCTTGCGCAAGACGTCTTCGGTCACCCGCTGCTCCAGCGCGCCCGCCTCGGGGCTCGGGGCGGCGACCGGTGCGACGGCCAGCGGCGCTGTACCCGGAGTGGCCGGCGCGGCCGGCTGTTTGGAGAGCTTCTCGATCAGCTCCTCTTGCTTCTTCATCTTCTGCTGCAGCTCATCGAGCTGTGCCTTCATTGCCTTGAGATCGCGCAACAGCTCCTCCGCGGTCTGCCCGCGGGCACTGATCACGCATAGGAAAATGAGAGCACTCACCACCAGCCCAACACGGATGGGCATGGGCCGGCAATTCTGCCACGAGAATCGCATCGGTTCCTCCTCGGACGGATCCACCTTGGCTGTGCCGCCAAGGCCCGGTGCGAGAGGAGGCCGAGGCGGCGCTTACACGGCGCCGAAAAGGAGGGGTGCTGGAGGAGCCCGACCGCTGGGGCGGGGCTGACAGCGCGTGATGAGGGGAGCTGGGTCGAGGGCAGTGCTCGCGATGGTGGCCGCAGGGGGTGCCGGCCGTGGAACAGGCGGAGCGGTGGTTGCCGGTGAGCAGTGGGTGACCACGCACAACGCACAGCTGTCGGTACTGCCCGAGCGGTCGGCTTCGTGGCCATGAGCACTGAGCACCAGCGGCAAGAGCAGCAAGCCAACCGTGCACAGCGCACCGAGCCGACGAATGACGCAGTGTCGCAAGGCGATCATTACGCGTGCTCTGTATTCCTGTGAATGGCACGCGTCAAGCACGGTTGTTCCACACCAGCGCTTGCGCAGTCCCCAACAGCGCAGCAGCTGAACGTCCCCATGGGGCGCCTGTCATGGGCTCGTTCCAGAATTTTAAAGATTTTCCCGTTGATCACCGGTGTTTGCTGGATTACTATGCGCCGCGTTACAGGGGGTGCTATGTTCGACGCCAAGGTTGCTGGTGCTTCCATGTATGAGCGGCGGGGACGCCAAGGCGTCGGCTGCGGTGTCAAGTCGCTCGCTTGCGCGCGCATGTGGCACGCGCGTTAGAAGCCGACGATGGCCACGCCGCTCCGCGTTCTCCTCATTGAACACGCCGACGAGGTGGCGTTGACGCTGCTCGACGAATTACGCCGCGGCGGGTATGAGCCGGTATGGGAACGCATCGACACTCCGGCCGCGCTGGAAGCGGCGCTGGCTCGGGAGTGGGATCTCATCACCTGCAACTACGTCATGCCCGAGCTCCGCGCAGCGACAGTGCTGCAGCTCCTGCAGGCGCGGCATGCCGACATTCCGGTGATCATCGTTTCCGGAGAAGTCGGGGAGGAAGTCGCGGTCACCGCGATGAAGTTGGGGGCTCACGACTGCGTGAGCACGCACAACCTGGCGCGCCTGGTGCCCGCCGTCGAACGCGAGTTGCGCGAGGCCCAGGAGCACCGTGCCCGCAGACGGGCCGAGGAAGCGTTCCGCGCTGGCGAACGTCGTTATCACGACATCGTCGAAACGTCGCATGACTGGATGTGGACGGCAGACCTGGACGGCACGTTGACCTTTTCCAACCAGGCGCTGGCCCACGTTCTCGGTTACGAGCCGGACGCCTGCATCGGCCGTCCGCTCGTCGACTTTGTGCTCCCCAAATATGCCGCGGCGTACCGCGCGTTTTTGAAATCCGTGCACGCCAGCGCGACCCAGCTCGAGGCCGAGTTCGTCATGCTCTGCAAGGAGCGCAAGCCCGTGCATCTCGACATTCGGGCGACCGCACTGCGCGACGAGCACGGCGACGTCATCGGCAGCATGGGCGCGGCGCGGGACATCACCAAACGCAAAGAAGCCGAAGAAGCCCTCCGGCAGTCGCAGGCGGATCTGCAGGCGATCCTCAACAACAGCCTCCAGTCGTTCATCCTCACGGACTGCGAGGGCAGCATCAAGGCATTCAACCAGATCGCCAGCGTGCGAGTGGAGATCCTCTTTGGCTCGCATCCGCTGATGGTGGGCGGATCCATTTACGACGCCGTGCCGGCTGCGCATCGCGCCATTTTCGAGCGCGACTTCGGCCGCGCCCGCGATGGCGAAGTGATCGTGATCGAAAGTGCGGTCCGCGATCAGCAAGGCGCCGAGCACTGGTTTGAGTGCAACTACATTCCGGTACGCGAGCGCGGCGACGCCGTGACCGGTATTTGTATCAGCGTACTGGACATCACCGATCGGAAGCAGGCCGAGACCGCCCTGCTGCAGACGCAACGCCGCCTGCAGAGCTTCATCAACGAAGCGACGGATCTGATCTTCACCCTCGATCCCTTGGGTCGGCTCACCTCGGTCAATGCGGCCGTGCAGGTGGTCACAGGATACACCGTGGACGAGCTCGTCGGCCGCTCGGCGCTCCAACTGGTCGCGCCGCACAATCTCGACCAGGCGCGCGTCACACTCGCCGCAATTCTCAGCGGCGAGGCCGT
>CAZTDK010000017.1:19119-20440 GCA_964611965.1 uncultured Binatia bacterium (SeqCode)
CGACGTGAGCTACATCAATATTTCGGGCACGTTTTACTACCTGTGCAGCGTGCTGGACGGCTATAGTCGATCCATCGTGCATTGGGAACTACGCGAGAGCATGACAGAGGCAGAGATCGAGATCATGTCCAAGGATGGCCGCCGCGTGTGGCTGGAAATTCGCGGGCATTCGATCCGCGAGGGCGAACAGCTCGTCGAGACGTTCCACATCGCGCGCGACATTACCAAACGTAAGAGCGCCGAGAACGAGTCGATTCTCTACTGACGGCCGGCAGTCCGACTCGCAGCTGAACTACTCCTTTCCGCGTCAGCGGACCCGGGGGAAGAAAGTCAAAAGGCAAAATCAAAAAGGGCGACCACTTTTGCGTTTTGACTTGGTGCCGCTGTCGTGTCGCCGTCGGCACGGCCAACACCTGCAGCGTCGCCGTGAATGCGAACCTCTCGGTGCAAGCCACCCTCAGCAAGTAAACACCGCACACCGCAAGGCGCGAACCGGCCTGGCGGAAACGCCAGCCCTGTTCGCGTTCATGTCTTTGAATCCCACTTGTCTCTTCCCGCCGGGGTCAGTACCCTGCCCTGCTGCGGGCGAATACAGAATGTCCAGACTGGGTGGCTCTTGGTTGCAATGTCGATGGATCGTCGTTGCGAACCTGATGGTGATTGCGTCTTCGGCCCTGCCGGCGGCGGCGCACCGCACTCCCGTCGCGCTAGCGCTCTGGGGGCCCTTCGCTGCCAACCCGGCGCGTTGCCAGCGCATCATCGGGTTCGCCACAGCGCGGTGCGCCGCCGACGCGTGGAACGTCCGGCGCACGTGTCTCGATGCTCAACTGGCGGGCGGCAGCTGCGATACGACCGCAACCGACGCGACGGTTGCGCACATCCACGCGGACACCACCGCATTCCTCGACAATCAATGCGCGCCCGATGACACGCAGACACTGTACTTCCTGTTGAACCTTGAGCTCGACGCGGACATCGACAGCGCGTGCCGGGGAGCGGAAGTGGCATTGACGTCGGGCGTCTACGGCCCCGCGCAGCGCCGCGCGGCCAGTAGCCCGCTTGATCCGACGACGCTCACGTGTCTGCGCAGCACCGCGGGCGCGGCCACCAGGCTCGTGCGCTTTGCGTTCGACCAGCAGCGCGCCGCGTTGGATCGAATCGCGGTTGTCCCGTTGGGACCAAGTCAGAAGCATCCCCTTGTCACTCGCGCACTGGCGCGGGTTGCACAGGCACAAACGAGCATCGAGGGGTCGATACGCTCCGCGTGCCCGGACGACAGTTTCATGCAGCTCTACGGTCGGGACGTCACCGCCTTCCTCAC
>CAZTDK010000018.1:0-20365 GCA_964611965.1 uncultured Binatia bacterium (SeqCode)
GCTGCACCGGGCCAAAGAACCAGGTGAGCAGGTCGAGGTCGTGGACCCCGTGCTCGATGAGCGTACCACCCGCGGTGAGCGTCGGATCGGCGCGCCACGCACTGTCGTGCACGCCACGAATCGGGAAGCACTGATCGTCGCGGAAGAGGACCGCCAGCGGTCTCCCGGCGCGCGCGTCGCGCAGCAAGGCGCGCATGACCGTGTACACGGCGGAGAAGCGCAGCACCAAGCCGATCTGCGACTGCACGCCGGCGCGCTCGACCGCGGCGACCATCTGCGCCGCCTGCGGACAGTCCATCGCCAGCGGCTTCTCGCAAAACACATGGAAGCCCCGGCGCGCCGCCGCACAGACCAGACCGGCATGGAAGGCGGTGGGTGTGCAGATGAAGACGGTGTTGATCTCGGCGCGCGCCAGCAGCTCACCGGCATCGGCGAACAGCTGATGATACCCATAGAGGTCGGCAAACAACGCCCGCCGTTCGGCCGCCGGCTCGGCAACGGCAACCAACTCGACCCTGGTTCCCGCGGCGCGGCGGATTTGCTGCAGCACCGCCGAATGCGCCGCACCGATCACGCCGGCGCCGATCAGACCGATGCGGACCGTGTCCATGAAGGATATCTGAGGATTGGAGGATTGGAGAATTTGAGGATTTGAGAATTGGAGGATTGTCCGCCTTCAAATCCTCCAATTCTCAAATCCTCAAATTCTCCAATCCTCCAATTCAATTTCAATTCAGTTCCTTGCTCGAGTACCCCAGAATGCGGCGCGCGATGATCATCAGGTTGATCTGCTGCGTGCCTTCGAAGATGTCATTGATCTTGGCGTCGCGCATCCATTTCTCGAGCAGGAGCTTGCGCGAGTATCCCAGCGGGCCGAGCAGCTCGACGGCCTTTTGTGTCACGTGGGTCACGGCGAGCCCCGCCTTGGCCTTGGACATCGACGCCTCGAGATTGTTGTGCATCCCTTGGTCCATCATCCAGGAGGCACGCCAGGTGAGCAGCCGCGCCGCCTGCAGGTTGGCTTCCATGTCCATGAAGTCGCGTTCCAGAGTGGTGAGCTTCTTGGGCGAAATGCCGTAGCGGATCTTGATCCCTTCCTTCTCCAAGGTCTCGCGCACAAAATCGACGGCGGCGCGGCCGATGCCGATGGCGCTCGCCGCCACGGCGGGACGCGTCGCATCGAAGGTCGCCATCACCCCCTTGAAGCCTTCCGTGGTCTTCTTCACCTCGGCCGTGCCCAGCAGGTTATCGGCGGGAATGCGGCAGTCCTCGAAAACAATCATGGCCGTGTCCGAGGCGCGAATCCCCATTTTATGCTCGACCTTGGTGACGGTCATCCCGGGGGTCGCGTGCTCAACGACGAAGGCTTTGATGCCACCGCGGCCGGCCGACTTGTCGACGGTGGCCCACACCACCACAAAGCCCTCGGATTTCTCCGCCGCCATGAGGCCGCTGGTCACGAAAATCTTGGTACCGTTGATCACCCAGGAGTCGCCATCACGCACCGCCGTGGTGGTGATCGCCGCGGAGTCCGAACCGCAGCCCGGCTCGGTGATGGCCATGGCACCCCACTTCGGCTCGCCGCCGCGGAAGGGTGACAGGAAGCGCTGCTTCTGTTCGGGTGTCCCGGCGGCAGCGACCGCCGCACCGCCGAGGCCGGGGTTGGGGATCGCCAGGTACAGGCCGGCATCGCCCCATGATAGCTCTTCGATGGTCACCGACGACATGAGATTGGCGGAGGATGGGCCCTTGCCCTTTTTCCGGCCCTCGCCGAAGCTGATCGGGCTCGCGGTCTGCGAGGCGGTCCACATCATCTTCAGGAAGTCCCACGGTTTCTCGTGCTCGCGCTCGTCGTACTCGCGCGAAATCGGTCGCATGGCCTGCTCGGCGAGCATGTGAATCATGTTTCGGGTGTTCACGATTTCCGGCTGCAGCTCGAAATCAATCATGGATCGCTCCTCGTCTTTGGTGCTGCTCAGACTATGGCCAAGCCTTCGATAATCGAGAAGGCGCGGCCGTTGCGGGCCCACATTTCGACGGGATGCTCGCGGATGTAGCCGTGGCCACCGAGCACCTGCACCGCGTTGTCGGTGACTTTCATCACCATGTTCGCGGCGTAGTTCTTGGCCAAGTACGCCTCACGGGTGGCCTCCTCGCCACGATCGAGCTTCCACGCGGCTTCCCAGACCAACAGGCGTGTCGCATCGATTTCGAGGGCCATCTCGGCGAGCATGAAGGCAATGGCCTGCTTCTGCGCGATGGCGACACCGAAGGCCTTGCGCTCCTTCGCATAATCGCGCGCGTACTCGAAAGCGGCACGCGCCACGCCGACGGCCATCGCCCCCAACGCCACGCGCGAATAATTCATCAGCTTGGCGAAGTCGCACCCGGCGTCGCCACCGAGGCGGTTGGCGGCGGGCACGCGGCAATTCTCCAACACCAACTCGTCGGTCTCGAGCCCCTTCAAGCCCATGTTCTTCTCACGCTCGACCAGCGTCAAACCCGGGGTGCCCTGGTCGACGAGAAACCCGCCCACCGCATCGTAGCCCTCGCGGTCCTCGGTGCGCGCATAAACCAGGACGTGCTCCGCTTGATTGCCGAGCGGCACGAAGCACTTAGCGCCATTGATGACATAAGCACCGTTGTCGCGCCGCGCCGTCGCCGTGAGCGCCGCGAGATCGAAGTCGTAGCGCGGTTCCATCACCGCGGCGGACCCGGCGCGGAACTGTGCGCCGGCGTACGGCTTCAGCACGCGCGTCTTCTGCTCCGCCGTACCCATTTCGAGCACCGGAAAGACCACCAAACGCGGCGCCAGCAGATGCAGCGCGATCGACAAGTCGGCCCAGGCCAGCTCTTCGGCAATCAACGCCCCGGTGATAACCGAGCGCGTATCGCCGGCACCCCCGTAGGCTTCGGGGATGGCACTCTGCACGAGACCGAGGTCCCAGCCCTGCTGAATGATGCCGCCGGGGATCGCGCCGGTTTCGTCGGCTTCGTGCGCCAGCGGGCGCACCTGCTCGCGGGCAAACGCCGCCACCGTATCGCGGATGAGCTGTTGGTCCTCAGTGGGTTCGAAACTCACCATGACTACTTCCTCCTCGAGCGGCGACCGGCGTGTCCGTTGCGCCGCGCACCATCGGGCACGGGGGCGGACAGCCAGCCGACGTACTGGTCGACGAACGCGTCGAGCGTCGCCGCCAAATTGAAGCCTTTGGGATCCTGGTAGTACTGTATCTCCGCGCCCATGATGGCGCCGGCATAGACTTCCGCGGCAATCGCCGCGTCGATATCACCGCGCAGCTCGCCGCTCTCCTGGCCGCGGCACACGATCCCGCGGAGATACTCGCGGAAGCGATGCATCATCGCGCGGAACTGCGCCGCCAGGCGCGGGTTGGTGTCGAGCGTCTCGATCATCAACGTGACGATCAAGCGCCGATGGTTGCTCTTGGTCGCGTGGTCGTAACACACGCGCGCCAGCTGCCGCAGCGCGGCATCTGCAGTGGCAGGCAGATCGCCGATCACCCGCCGCTCGAACTGTCCGACGCGCTTCTTCACCGCCTCGAACAAGAGCTCTTCCTTGTCCTTGAAGTGATAGTAGAGCGCCCCTTTGGTCACGCCGGCGGCCTTGGCGATGCGGTCGATCGACGTCGCTTGCGAGCCGTACTTGGCGAAGCAGTCGATGGCAACGTTCATGAGGTCCCGGCGCGACTCCCCGCGTCCAGGCCGTACGGCCGACTCCATACTGAACGTTTAGTATGTGCGCCGTGGAGAGTCAAACAAATTTTGCCAGCGCGGCCGGCGGCCCGGCTCAGACCTGCGGCGGGCGCGGCGGCCCTGCCGTCCGCCGCCATCCCGGTCCACCGCTCTGCACCGGGGTCGGTGAAATCGGGAACACCAGCAAGCGGCACTCGATGGCGCCGTTGTAGAGCACGTGCCGGCGGCTCGGTCGCAACCCGATGGAACGGCCGAGGCTGGGGTTGCCGGTGAGCACATACCCCGTCCAACCTGGGAACTTGCGTCGCAACGTGTCGCCGAGCTGCGCGTACAGCTCGGCCAACGCCGTCGGGTCTCCGAGCCGTTCCCCGTACGGC
The DNA here is from genome assembly GCA_964611965.1 of uncultured Binatia bacterium (SeqCode). Classification (GTDB taxonomy): domain Bacteria; phylum Desulfobacterota; class Binatia; order HRBIN30; family HRBIN30; genus CAZTDK01. The sequence continues at coordinate 4,092 of CAZTDK010000018.1, forward strand.
GGATTGGTCACCACCACACCGCGGAGATCACCGGCAACCGGGACCACGATTGGTTCGCAGTCGGCAAGCGTCCGCTTCTCGATGTGCACGCGGCCGCGCAACCCGGCGCGCTCGACGTTGGCCAACGCGCCGCGCACCGCCGCCGCGGCGGCGTCGGTGCCGCGAATGATCGGCAGGGCCTGCGCCCCGCATTGTTCGCGCTCCATCGCCTCGGATAGCAGCCGTTCCCACAGCGCCGCTTGATGCCCACACCAGCCGAGGAAGCCGAAGTACGGCCGCGCCCGTCCCGGCGCGATGTCCGCGGCCATCAAGGCCGCCTCGATGCACAATGTCCCGGAGCCGCAGAGCGGATCGAGCAGCGGCGCCCGCGCCCGCGCCAGTCGCGGCCAGTCGGCAAGCAACAGCACCGCGGCCGCCAGGTTCTCCTTGAGTGGCGCCGCGCCACCGGCCTGGCGGTAATCGCGCCGGTGCAAACTCTCGCCGGAGAGATCGACGCTGACCGTGGCGCGGTCTTCATGGAGGTACACGTTGACCCGCACATCCGGCCGCTCCACGGCAACCGATGGGCGCACCCCGATCTGCTCACGCAGCTGATCGACGATGGCATCCTTGGTCTTCAGCGCCGCGAAATGCGAGTGCGTGATACGCGAGTGCGACACCGCGCAATCGACGGCAATGGTTCGCCCCCGGCCAATGTGATCCGACCAGTGAATCGTGCGCACGCCGCTGTACAGCGCGGCGGGCGTCTCCGCGGGAAACGACGCCAACGGCAGCAACACACGGCTGGCCACCCGCGACCACAGACAGGCTCGATAGGCCACCTCGAGCGATCCCTGGAAGGCCACGCCCGCGCGCCGCGCCTGCACCCCGCTGGCGCCAAAAGTGTCGAGCTCATCGGCGACCAACGCCTCCATCCCTTTTGCTGTGGTCGCGAAAAACGTGTGCATGATGTCCATCGCTCCGCCTCGGTTGCGGCGTGCTCCCGAAGTTGCAGCGCATGCTTCCATAGTCCGATTGCGCGCCGCTGCCAATCGTGGCGGCGGACGGCTCGCAGTCTGACGGACTCGGAACTCCCTAGCGACGCAACGCGGAGCGGCCCATAGAGAAGACGCCGGCCGCAGGCCCGCAGGCCCGACTCTGGCACACGGGTAGCGGAATGCGCTAAGAGAATCCGATGCAGAAGAACATTCTCGGCCTCGTGGTCTTGGGCGTCCTCTTGGTTGGCGCTGGTGCCTATATCGTGCACTTGCGTGGAGAAAACCAGCAGCTCAAAACCACCAGCACCGTCCCGGCTCCGGCTGCAGCCCCGGCTATGGCACGCAGCGATACCAACACCGTGGGGGGGCGGACGCTCACGCCGGAGCAGCGCCGGGCAATGCTCGAGAAACTCGATAGCCGAGGTGGGGCAACGCACTACGTCTGGTTCGCAACCGTGCCCAACAATCCCGAAGCCAGCAATTTTCAGAAACAGATCCAAGGGGTCTTTGAAGAAGCGGGCTGGAAGGTGCACAGCAATCGCCCCGTGACCTTTGGGCTCAAGCCGGGCATCTTCTTCTTCATGGCCGAGGAAGAGCCGCCAGATTACGTGCAAAGCATCTCGAGCGCCTTCGAGGCCGCAGGCATCCAGGCCACCTCGGGCCGCGGCTATCGTCAATTCTACCTGGACAAGAAAAAGGAAAACCCCGACTGGAAGGGTTTTGAGCTCAACGATGGCCAGGATTTCATCGTCGTCATTGGGCGCAAACCCGAGGAGCAGAAAGCACCCGAGTCATAGGCCGAGGACAGGGACAGACAACAGACGACAGACATCGGACGACGAGCAACCGACGACCGACGACCGACAGCCAAACGGCAGACATACAGACAAGCGGGCCGACGTCTCGGCCGACGCCGCGTGCATCCGCGGCTGTGGGTCTCGGCGTCGTCCATAGGCGGGTTTGAGGAGAAGCAAGTGAACACAGAAGCGTTGACGTTCAATGCACCGTTCACGGTGAGCGGGCAAATCGAAGCGCGTGCCGAGCATCCGGCCACCGCCGACAAGGTGTTGCTGATGCATGGCGACCGCACGTGGACCTATCGCCAGTTCCGCGACGAGTCGGTGCGCATGGCCCATTTTCTCCTACGCCGCCTCGGCCCGATCGACGACGCCCATCCGGGACACGTGGCAATGGTGCTCGACAACCACCTGGAGCTGCTGGCGCTATACGGCGGCTGCGCCTACGCCGGGCTGACGCTGTTCGGCGTGAACACGGGGCTGCGCGGCGAGGTGCTCGCCGGCGTCCTCAACCAATCGCGGGCACGCATCCTCGTCGTCGACGAGCGCCTGCTGCCGGAAGTCGAGCGCGTGCGCAAGGAGCTCGTGCATGTGGCGCCGGAGAACCTTCTGGTGCTCGGCACCCAGGGCGGCTCGCTGAGCAAGGGCACCGATCTGCGAGCCTGCGTCGCCACCGAGGTCGGTGGCGCGCAGCGCGCGCTCGCGGCACCTGGCGTTGATGTGTCGCACGACCAGAACCTCATGGTGATCTACACCTCGGGCACCACCGGCCTTCCCAAAGGCATCAACAACAACCATCTCAAGCTGTGCGCCACCGGCATGGGAGTTTCGGCGAACATGGAGCTGACGCAAGCGGACGTCGGCTACGCCTGCATGCCACTGTTCCACTCGAATTCCATGTTTGTCGGCTTCATGCCGGCGTTCTGGGTCGGCGGCGCCATCGGCCTGCGCGAGCGCTTCAGCGCCAGCCAGTTCCTCCCGGACATCCTGAAGTACGGCGTGACGTATTGGAACTACGTCGGCGAGCCGGTGCACTACGTGCTCGCCGCGATTGAGAAGCAATACGGCACCGGCACCACTGCCGCGGCGCGCATCGCCGCGGAGGTCACCAACAACTCGCGTAACAAGATGCGTTATGCCGTCGGCAACGGCGCCGCGCCGCCGGACATCGACCGCTTCATGAAGTGGATGGGGCTGGAGGAAATGTTCGAGCTGTACGGCTCAACGGAAGCGGCGATCAGCACCTTTCGCCGCAAGGGCGATCCGCGCGGCAGTGTCGGCGAGGTCACCGACGTGGCCGTGCAGATCCTCGCTCCCAACGGCCGCGAGTGCGCCGCCGCCGAGATCGGCCCCGATGGGAAGCTGCTCAACTACGAGCAGTGCGTCGGCGAGATCTGCCGCGTCGCCGCGGACACCGGACTCTTTCAAGGCTACTTCGACAACGCCAAAGCCAACAACGAAAAGTTCCGCGACGGCGTCTATCATTCCGGCGACCTTGGCCACATCCTCATCAAGGATGGCAAGCGTTACCTGTTCTTCGACGGGCGCACCGACGACTGGATCCGCAAAGACGGCGAGAACTTCTCCGCCGGGCAGGTTGGCCGGCTGATCAGCGAGCACCCCGACGTGGCGCTGGCGGTGGCTTACGGCGTCCCCTGCTCGATTTCCGACGAGTTGGTGATGGCGGCGATCAAGCTCCGTGACGGCGCCACCTTCGATCCCCAGGCATTCTTTGATTGGTGCGAAGCCCAGGTGGAGGGCGGCAGCATGGACCGCAAGTGGATGCCTGACTTCGTGCGCGTCGTTGACGACTTCGAGTACACGCAGACGCAGAAGGTGCTGGTGCGCAACGTGAAGAAGGTGCACGTCGACCTGCGTCGCATTCCCGACGCCGCCATCTATTGGCGGCAGCGTGGTGACACCTCATACCGCCGTTTCACGCCCGAAGACTACGCAGCCCTGCGCCGCGAGTTCGCGGCACGGGAAAAGCTCGACCTCCTCGATCGCTAATCTGCGGGGCTGCGCCCGGCGACTTTTCTATGGGCCGCTCCCCGTTGGGTCGCTAGTGGCGGGAGCGGACGAATGTACCGCTGGAAACGAGAGGTCTGTGGATTCAACTACCGAGGAGCAGTTCACGATCGGATCCCCTGGCGCGGTGCTCGCTGGTGAGGAATATCCTAGCGACGTCGAACGCCTCAGCGTGGACGGGCGCGAGGTCATTCTCGTAGGCACGGCGCACATCTCACGCGAGTCTGCGGACCTGGTCCATCGGGTCATCGATGCCGAACAGCCGGATTGCGTCTGCATCGAGCTTGACGAACGGCGCTACGCGGCGCTGTCGCAGAAGAATCGCTTCGAAGCGCTCGACCTGAAGCAGGTCATCCGCCAGCAGCAGCTCACCACGCTGTTCATCAATCTGATTCTCGTGGCCTATCAGCAGCAGCTCGGCGGCAAGCTCGGCGTCCTGCCGGGGACGGAGTTCATCGAAGCCGCGGCGCTGGCCAATACGCTGGGAATTCCGTTGGTCCTGTGCGACCGCGACGTCCGCATCACGCTGCGGCGCGCCTGGGGCACGATTTCATTGTGGCGGCGCTTCGTGCTGTTTGGCTCGGTCGTACACTCGGCCTTCAACCGGCAGACTTTGACGGAAGACGATCTGCGCAAGTTGCGCGACCAGGATGTCGGGACCAGGCTGATCAACGAGCTCGGCCAGGAGTTCCCGGGATTGAAGGCCGTGCTCATCGATGAGCGTGACCTCTATCTGGCGGAGAAGATCCGACGCAGTGCCGGCCAACGCGTCGTAGCGGTCGTCGGCGCCGGGCATCTGCACGGCATCCGCGCGGCATTGACCGCGCCGCGGCCCGTGGATTTAGCGGATCTGGAGACCGTACCGCCGGCTTCCAATACGTGGAAATGGATCGGCTGGGGCATGCCGGCCTTGATCTTCCTGGCGATCGCCTGGATCGGTTGGGAGAAAGGCGCGGGCGCCGCCGGCAACAACTTGCTCTTCTGGATACTCATCACCGGTGTCCCCAGCATGCTCGGCACGTTGTTGGCGCTGGCACATCCGCTGACCGTGCTCACGGCGCTGGTCGCCGCTCCGATCACCAGCCTCACCCCGGTGCTGGGCGTGGGCTACGTCGCCGCCTTCGCGGAAGCCTATCTCCGCCCACCCCGCGTTCACGAATTCCAGAGCGTCGCCCAGGACTTCAACACGCCGCGACTGTGGTGGAAGAATCGCTTGCTGCGCATTCTGCTGGTGTTCCTGCTGTCGACGCTTTTCGGCGCCACCGGCACGCTGATCGGCAGCGCCAAGATCGTTCACAATTTGTTCTGAGCCGCCCGGCTGCTGGCCGCGCGCCCAGATCGCTCGCCGCTCGCAAGTCCGGAGCAGCCGATGCGCCGTGCCGCAACAGACGAGTCATCGCGCCCCTTGATTTCGTTCCTTGACATCCTCGGCCGGGCTAAAGGAGAATCCCTCTCCGGGGGGGAACCAACCATGAGAACGCTGGCGATAGCTGCGATAGCCGGCGCGGCGCTGATGTTACCGCACACCACGCGCGCCGCGCTCTTCACGGTGAACAGCACCGCCGACGGAATCGAGCCGTCGCCGGCCGGTGACGAAATGTGCGCGAAGCTCGGGCACACGTGTACCTTGCGGGCCGCAATCATGAAGGCCAATGCGCTGGCGGGAGCGGACACCATCACCTTGCCCTCCGGCACGTACACATTGTCGATTCCAGGAGGGGACGAGGATGCCGGAGCAACGGGCGATCTCGACATCACCGATGATCTGCGCATCACCGGCGCCGGCGCAGCGGTGACCATCATCGATGGCAACCACCTCGATCGGGTCTTCGACGTGCACAGCCCCGCCCAGGTGACGCTCTCCGGTTTGACGATCACGAACGGCGAGCCCCCGGCAGAAACAGATGCCGGCGGCATGTTGAACGCTGGGACCCTGACGCTGAATGGCGTCACGTTCCTTCGCAACCACGCCGGACACGGTGGAGGCTGGGGCGGCGGGTTGAAGAATCTTGGGACGGCAACCCTGGCGCAGGTAACCTTCCTCTCCAATCGTGGAGGCGATGCCTATGCCACTCATACCGACAGCGGCTCCGCCGGCGGCGCCGGCGGCATGTGGAACGTTGGTGCCGCCACGCTGAGCGATGTCACCTTCCGCGCCAACCGCGGCGGAGACGGCTCACGCAACGCAGATTCGGATCCGACCGGTGGCGACTGCGGTGGCTTGATGAACGACGGCGACGTAACGCTGAGCAACGTGACGTTCAGCCTCAATCGCGCGGGTGACGGCGCTAAAGGTGGCGGCTTCGGCGGCTACGCCGGCGGCATGGAGAACTTTGGCCGGGCGACGCTCGCCAAGGTGACATTTGACCGCAACCGTGCGGGGAACGGCGGTTCCAACTTTTTGGACGGTCCTGGCGACGGTGGCGGTGGCGGTGGCCTGCAAAATTTTGGCACCACCACGCTAGACGACTGCAGCTTTGTCGGCAATCGGGCCGGTCGCGTCGGTACAGGCACTGCGGGCGGCTATGGCGGTAGCGGCGGAGGGATCGAAAACGACGAAGGCAGCATCACCCTCACGCGAGTCACGCTTGACCGCAATAGCGCCGGCAAATCGACCTGGGGATTCGGCGGGGCGGGCGGTGGCTTGCTGAGCGTTGCCAGGGATACACTGACGAACGTCACGATCACTCGCAACCGCGCTGGCGATGGCCCCAACTACCTCGGCGGTGGCGGCGAAGGCGGCGGCCTGTTTGTCGCCGACGCCACCCTGACCAACGTCACCATTGCTCTCAACCGGGCCGGCAAGGGCAAGCACACGGGCGACGGAGACAATGGGGGCGACCAAATCTTTGTCGAGGGAACGGCGACGCTCACCAACACCATCATCTTCGGTGGGAAAAACAACTGCGACCCGTTCGGCCGCTTTTTCTCTCTGGGCCACAATCTCGACAGCGGCATCACCTGCCAGCTCAATGGACCGGGTGACATCAGCAACGCTGATCCGCAGCTCGAACGAGTCCTGCCAAACGTCGCCCTGCCAGACAACGGCGGCGTGACCGCAACTCTGGCGCTGCTCCCCGGCAGCCCCGCCGTCGACGCCGGCGACAACACCGTCTGTCCCGCCACCGACCAGCGCGGCCTCCCGCGCCCGCAGGGCGCCGCCTGCGATATCGGCGCCTACGAGCTCGAACCATAAGCTGGGTCTGCCAGAGCGCAGACCACAGACGACAGACCACAGACGCTGAGGCGGCCGCGTGGTTGGGTCTGTTATCTCCGAGTCTGTGGTCTTTGGTTTGTCGTCTGTCGTCTGTCGTCTGTGGTCCGTCGTCCGGCCCTGCTTCATTGACATAGATTGCGCCGCGTGGGTAATGACTCTGCATCCCACCATTCGCGCCTCGGGAGGCCCATGAATTTCGATTTTTCCGACGATCAAAAGTTGCTGCGCAAAACCGCGCGCGAGTATCTCGCGGAACACGCCCCACTGACGTTGTGCCGCGCGGTGCTCGAGTCAGAGGCGTCGTACTCGGACACGCTCTGGAAGGGCGTCGCGGAGCTCGGTTGGCTGGGTACGGCGATTCCGGAGGAGTACGGCGGCGCCGGCTTCGGACGTCTGGAGCTCGTAGCCATCGCCGAGGAGCTGGGGCACGCGCTGGCCCCAATTCCCTTCTCGTCGAGCATCTATCTGGCCAGCGAGGCGCTGCAGCTCGCCGGCTCGGCGGCGCAGAAGCAGCAGTACCTGCCCAAGCTCGCGTCGGGCGAATGGATCGGCAGCTTCGCGCATGCCGAACGGCCCGGCGAGCAGGGTGCGGCGGAGATCACGACGACGTTCAGCAACGGCAAGCTCAGCGGCGCCAAGGTTCCGGTGGCCGATGGTGCCACCGCCCACTTCGCGATCGTCACCACCCAGGCCGGTAAAGACATCGGCCTCGCGCTGGTCGATCTGACCGGCAGCGGCGTCACCCGCACCACCGTGCGTTCCATCGACCCGAGCCGCTCGTTGGCAAGCCTGCGCTTCGACGGCGCACCGGCGCAGCTACTCGCCAACGCCGGCGGCTGGGCAACGGTGCAAACACTACTCGATCGCGCCGCCGTGCTCATGGCGTTCGAGCAGGTTGGCGGCGCCAGCCGCGCCTTTGAGATCACCCGCGAGTACACGCTGGGCCGCTACGCCTTCGGGCGCGCCATTGCCTCGTTCCAGGCGATCAAGCATCGCCTCGCTGATCTGTACGTCGAAATCGAGCTGGCGCGTTCGAATTGCTATTATGGTGCCTGGGCCCTCGGCAACGACGCCCCCGAGCTCCGCGTGGCCGCCTGCGGCGCGCGCGCCAGCGCCACCGACGCCTTCGAGCTGGCCAGCAAGGAGATGATCCAGCTGCACGGTGGCGTCGGCTACACGTGGGAATTCGACTGTCATTTGTTCTACCGGCGTTCCAAGTGGCTCGCCGCCGCGCTCGGCAGCGCCAACCAATGGCGCGAGCAGCTGATCCAACGGCTGGAACAGTAGAACGCGCGGACTGATCCGACGGATCGGGCGGATCGGTCCCATAGAAAAGAGGAAGACGACCATGGATTTCAACGACACTGCCGAAGAAGCAAAATTTCGCGCCGAAGCGCGCGCCTGGCTCGCGGCGCATGCGGAAGCCCTCAAGCCGGGTGAACGCGCCGCCGGGATCGAGGTGCGTGCCGAACCCGGCGGTCTCCAGCGGGCGCAGGACTGGCAGGCCAAGAAGGCCGATGCCGGCTGGGCGTGCATCACCTGGCCGAAGGAATACGGCGGCCGTGGCGCGACGGCAATCCAGTCGGTGATCTGGAACCAGGAAGAAGCGCGCTTCAAAACGCCGCCCAACGTTTTCGGCATCGGCCAGGGGATGCTGGGCCCGACGATCATGGTGCACGGCTCGGACGAGCAGAAGCAGCGCTACCTGCGGCCGATGCTGCGCGGTGAAGAGATCTGGTGCCAGCTGTTCAGCGAGCCAAGCGCCGGCTCCGACCTAGCCGGGCTGCGGACCAGCGCGGTGCGCGATGGCGACGACTGGGTCATCAACGGCCAGAAGATCTGGACCACCGGCGCGCAGTACTGCAAGTGGGGCATGATCGTCTGCCGCACCGACCCCGGCGCCGAGAAGCACAAGGGCATCACGTATTTCATCGTCGACATGCAGGCGCCGGGTATCGAGATCCGGCCAATCAAACAGATCAACGGCCTGTCGGGCTTCAACGAAGTGTTCTTTGCCGACGTTCGCGTCGCCGACACGAACCGCGTCGGCGGCGTCAACGAGGGCTGGCGTGCGGCCTTGACGACGCTGATGAACGAGCGCCATTCCATCGGTGGCGGCGGCGGTGGCCCGGACTTCAATGATCTGATGCAGCTCGCGAAGCACACGGCCTGGAACGGTCGACCGGCCCTCGAAGATCACGCCGTTCGCCAGCAACTGGCGCGCTTCTATACGCGGCTGAAGGGCCTGCAATATACCAGTTACCGCACGCAGACGGCGCTGTCACGCGGCCAGACGCCGGGTCCCGAAAGCTCGATCGGCAAGCTCGTCGGCGCGCCACTGCGCCAGGAGATGGCGATCTTCGCACTCGATCTCGAAGGTCCAGCGGGCGCGAGTACGGACAAGACCGTGGCCCCGCAGGACGCGGCGTGGCAGCAGAGCTTTCTCGGCGCGCCCGGCTTGCGCCTGGCCGGCGGCACCGATGAGATTCTGCGCAACATCATCGCCGAGCGCGTTCTGGGTCTGCCGCCGGAAATCCGTGCCGACAAGGGCATGGCGTTCAAGGACGTGCCGACGGGGCCGAAGAACACGTAAGACAGTGACAAGTGACAAGTGACGAGTGACGAGTAAGGAGCGCTCCTAACTTGTCACTTATCACTCATCACTCGTCACTGTCTTCCAACTCGCGCGCCTTCGGCATCCTGTTCGTCTGCCTCGTCTGCGTCGGGCTGGGACAGTCGATGCTGTTTTCCATTCTGCCGCCGGCGGCGCGCGAAATCGGCATCTCCCCGTTTCAGGTATCGACCATCTTCGCCACCTCGGCCAGCCTGTGGGTGTTCGTCAGCCCGATGTGGGGGCGACGCAGCGACGTGTGGGGGCGGCGCAAGGTCATCCTCCTCGGTTTGTTGGGCTTTGCCCTGTCGATGTCGTTGCTCGCCACCATGATCGAGATCGGTCTCAAGAAGCTGCTGCCGGTGATCGCCGTCTACCCGTTGATGATCGCCTCGCGCTCGCTGTTTGCGCTGCTGGGCTCGGGGACCGGCCCCGCGTCGCAGGCGTACGTTGCCGACCGCACCTCGGCGCTCGAACGCACCCGCGGGGTCGCGCTGGTCAACGCGGCGATGGGCCTGGGCGAGACCGTCGGACCGGGTGTCGGCGCGGGACTCGCGGCCATCGGGCTGCTGGCGCCGTTGTATCTCTCCGCCGCGTTGGCCGTCCTCAGCGCGGTGATGATCTGGTTCTTCCTCCCGGAGCACCAGCTGCCCCATGCGCACGGCGCCGCGCATGCAGCGCGGTTGAGCTTCCGCGATCCTCGCGTGCTGCCGTTTTTGTTGGTGGCCACCTCGCTGCAAGCCGTGCGCGCCACAACGGTGATTACCTTCGCCTTCTTTCTGCAGGATACGCTGTCGCTCAACGCGCAGCAGACGGTGCAATACTCGGGCATCGGCTTCGTCGTCCTCGCGGTATCGGGGTTGTTCGCGCAACTGGTCATCGTTCAGCGCTTCCGCCCGTCGGCGCGCGGCATGATCCGCTCCGGGCTGCCGCTGATGCTGGTCGCGTTTGTGCTCCTTGCCACACTGCACGCCTTCACCTGGTACCTCACGGCATTGGTGGCACTCGGCATCGGGCTCGGCCTGGTGCGTCCCGGCAATGCGGCGGCCGCATCGCTCGCCGTCGAAGCGCACGAGCAGGGTGCGGCAGCGGGCGTGGTCGGCGGGGTCTCGGTGATCGGCAACGTGTTTGGACCGATGCTCGGCACCCAGCTGTATCAGGTGCTGCCGATCGGTCCCTACCTGTTGAACAGTGCGGTCATGGTTGCCGTCCTCGTTTTCACGTTCACCAACCTCCGCCTGCGCACCTTGCGGGTCTAGCCTGCGGCCGGCGGGCCTGCGGCCGGCGTCTTTTCTATGGACCGCTCCCCCCGTCGGGGAGCCTCAGGACAGGATTGGTCGCTAGTGTGGTGCGTCACAACTGGAGTGCCGAATGAAGACCCGTTCGTCCCGAGCCGCCGTCTTTGTGGCGGCGTATCGAGGGACATGGAAGCCTCGTTCGTACAAGCACGGTGCCCCTCGATACGGCCCCTGAAAATATGGGGCCTACTCTCGGGGCAAACGGATTATCTGTTGTGAAGAATAATAGACCATATGCTTGACGCACTACACTCAGTACTTGGGGACTTCCAAGTTCGACAGAGCCTACGGCGCCCGCGCTGGTCGCACCGGCTTTCAAACCGATCGACAGACGGAACCTTCGGATGCGGGTTTTCGGGTTTGTAATTTGCCCGATGCCCAAGTACAGTCAGACGCTAAAACCTCACACTGAAACGGGGGCTACATGCGGGTGATGCGATCATTGCTGACGCGACCAGTGACGTCTGTCCTTCTCTTGTCACTCACATGGGCGAGCGCTGCGATGGCGCACAACGTTCGAGCCGACCTCGCCTTTTGGGGTAACTTCGGGCCGGACGCAACGCGCTGTCAGCGCGTCATCAGCCGTGCCGCGGCCCTCTGCGTCCAACAGGTGGTCAGCATCCGTATGGCCTGCATGGGGGCGGAGCTCTCCGGCGGGTCATGTGATACCGCAACCGTAGAGGCGCGTGTGCAAGATGCGCGTACGCGTGCGAGCAACATGCTCGCGCCGGTTTGCGACGCCGCGGCGCTGCAAAATCTCCGTTACTTCGACTTGAACGATGCGATCAACGACGTGACCACGATCTGCCGCCAGCTCGACACCGAAGCCTCCTCCGCAACCTATGCGCCGGCGATGGTCGGTGGCTCGGTGATCTCGGTCGATGACACGACCCAGAGCTGCGTCAACGTCGCCGCGGCCGCCAGTGCCCGGCTCCTGCGCTTTTCGATCCGTGCGCGGCAACGGGTGCTGGACCGTATCGCGGCGGATAACATGGGGCCGAGCCTGAAGCTTGCGTGGGTTATGCGCGCCGGGCAGCAGATCGACCAGGCGCGTGCGCTCTTGAAGCAGGACATTGAGACCGCATGTCCCGATACGACGTTCGCGTCCGTCTACAATCGCAGCGTGGACGCTTACCTCATCGGTATCGCACAGCGCGCCGACTGTGTCGCGGGCGCCGTGTATGTCCAGAACGCCGTGACCTGCCCCACCGCAGTATGCGGCAATGGCATCCAGGAGCCCGGTGAGGAATGCGACGACGGCAACGATTTCGAGGGCGACGGCTGCCACCACGATTGCACCAAGACCAATTGCCAGTCGTTCTCCACCACCTACGACATGATTCAGCAATCCATCTTCGAGAACCACGGCTGCACCTCGCAACTGTGTCACGGTGCGGCGCAATCCGGTGGCCTCGATCTGCGTGCCGATGTCTCGTATCAAAACCTCATCGACGTTCCGGCCCAAACCGTTCCCGGTTTGGGGTACAAGCGCGTCGATCCAGGCAGCAAGGACAGAAGCTTGTTGTGGATCAACCTGGCGGCACTGACACTTCCGGATCAGTTCCACGCCCCGCTGCGCGGCATGCCGCTGAGCGCCGCGCCGTTGAGCACCGACGAATTGGAAGCCATGCGCTTGTGGATTGAGAAGGGCGGCGCCTCGCGTACCGCCGCCGTCGACGGCACTGCAAACTTGCTCTCCGCGTGCTTGCCCGAACCCAAGCCAGCGCAGATCGAGCCGTTGCCAACACCAGCGCCAGGCGAAGGTGTCCAGATGCGGATGCCCGCACTAACGCTGGCTCCCAACAGCGAGCAGGAGGTGTGCTTCAGTACCTACTACGATTTCACCGGGCAGATCCCAGCCAGCGCGTTGAGCGCGGACGGCACGAAGTTCTACTATAAGCAGGTCGACATCCGCCAGGACCCCCTCAGCCATCACCTGATCATCAACATCTTTCGCGGCACTGAAGCCGCCGACGATCCGGCGTGGGGTCCGTACTCCTGCATGGGCGGACCGAAAGAGGGGACGTCATGCGATCCATTGCACCTCGGCTTCTGCGGCGACGGTGGCGACTGCGCGACGAAGCCAGACCCGACGGCCATTGCTTGCGTCGGTTTCGGCCCGCAAAATAGCGTGAACACGCTCACCAACGGCGGCTTCGTGTTTGCCCAATCGACCGCCGCTCAGTTCCTGTTCCCCGACGGTGTGTACAACGAGATTCCCGTTAAAGGCGTGATCCTGTGGAACTCGCACGCCTTCAATCTCACGCACCAGAATGGGCGCATGGAAGCGTGGGTCAATATCCTCTTCCCGAAACCCGGCGAGCTGCATTACGAGGCGCAGCAAATCTTCAATGCCAGCAAAATATTTTGGAGCGATCATTTCATCACTCTCCCCCTGCCATCCATACCGCCCTTCCAGGATCGCGAGGTCTGCCAGGTTCATGCCTTCGGGCAAGAGGGTGAAAGATTTGTCGACTCGCTCGTCTCCCCGAACCAAACTGTGCACTTGTTCGAGCTCAGCGGCCACATGCACCAGCACGGCAAGCGCTTCCGCATCTTCCGCGGTGCCTTCACCTGCAAGGGCGGACAGCAGGCGGGGCAGCCCTGCTCGGCCTTCAATCCAGAAATGTGTCCCGGGGGAACCTGTACTGACGGTGGCGGCCGCGATCCGCAAGCCAGTCTGTTGTACACGAACTACGTATACAACGATCCGGTCATCCTGCGGCCGGATCCGCCGATTCTGATTTCCGGTTCCGCGCCGATCGCCGATCGTTCACTGACATTTTGCGCCCATTACGATAACGGCTTGGCGCCGAACACCGACTGGGTGAAGCGCCGCTCCACTTCCGCTCCCGCCGCCAGCATCGACTTCGGCCTCAAGTTGTCGATCGGCGGCCCCTGCGCCGCATCGCAGACGCGCTGCATCGGTGGACCGCATCATAACGAGCTGTGCAAAGGCAGTAACGCTAACTGCGATTCGACCACCGGCGCCGGCGACGGCGATTGCGATGCCTGTCCCCTGACCGGCGGCATGCGCACCACCGACGAGATGTTCATCCTCTTCGGGAACTACTGGCTGGAGTAGGGCGGGTTGTTGGTTGCTAGGTTGTTAGGTTGCTTGATTAGGCAACCTAGCAACCTAACAACCTGCCATTTTCTCGATCGGCAACCCCGCTTCGGTCCAGCCGCGCCAACCGCCGTCCATTGACCACACGTTGGTGTAGCCCATCTTCTGCACGTTGTCGGCAGCCAGCGCCGAACGGAAGCCGCCGCCGCAATACAGCACAATCGGCGCGCCGTGATCGGGGATGACGCTCTCGATGTCGCGCTCGATGATCCCCTTGCACAGATGCTGCGCGCCGGGGAGATGGCCGTTGACCCACTCGTTGTCTTCGCGCACATCGACCAGGTGAAAGCGCTCTCCACGATCCAGCATCGCCTTGACATCGGCAACGCTCAGCTCGTGGATGCGCTGCTTCACCTCATCAACCACGCGCAGAAATCCGGGACTGTGCTTCATCGATGTCTCCCTCCAAACCAAAGGCCGAGATCTCGCGCAAAGGCGCAAAGCTGCAAAGGATGAGTCGCCAAGAGCGACATCCTGCTCGGGGATGCAAGCTCATCGGAGCGCCCGTGAGTCGGAGCAAGCATCTCCTGGCGTCTCACTTTGCGGCTTTGCGTCCTTGCGTGAGTCTCATTCTCCCTTAAGGACTCGCATCATTGATGACCGTGCCCATGCTGCTGAGGAACTCGCCGGCTTGCGCCCGGGCCTGGGGAATGAGGCTGGTGACGGCGTGCCCCGCGGTCGGAGGCTTGTGGTAATCGAGCATCACGTAGCGCCAGATTCCGCTGCACCCTGCGGCGTCGGTGCATCCGCGCGACGCTTTGACGTCGGGGAGCTGCATCACCGCGGCCAACGCGTCTTCGTTAGGATTGGGCAGAATGGTGTCGGTAATGCCTTCGTGCATGAGCACGTGCTTGGCCGGCACGCCGGGAAGCTGCGCGCCAGGCACGATGACGTGCGCCGCATAGTTGATCGGATCGCCCGCATCCCATGTCCACTGCACGATTTGCTGTATGCGATGCACCATGCGCGGATAGAGCGGGTCGGTCAGCGCAATGCCGGTTTGCGCCACGATGTGCGGATTCACGATGCCGGTCAGATACGATGATGACAGCGCGGTCGCGAGGCCACCGCCGGGCACACTCAGCATCGCTACCCCGACGTTCGGCTCGAGCGACATGAACATTGTGCCCAGAATCGCGCCGAGCGACCCGCCGAAGTAGAGCACATGCTCGGGGTCGATCCGGTCGAACGGCGGGGTCATCGCCTGCTGCGCGTTCGTGATCATGCGCCGGAGCTGCAAAAGATCGGCGACCGTCTGGCGCAGGTACTCGCGCGTCGCGACGACGTTGCCGAAGTCGAAGAACGTCGATGGCTCACCACGCGTGCCGTTGTGGAGCGCGGAGATGGCAATCCCCATGATCGGCGCGTCACCAAGCGTCGGCGGTAGGTTCGCGATGACGTCGCGGTTCGAGCCGTATAACCCGTGGCCGAAGATGACGATCGGATACCCGTTCGGCGGCGCCGGGGCCTTGGGAATGGTCATGTAGAAGTCGAGGTGGTTCACGTCGGGAACCGCCGGACCGCTGATCAGGCTCGGGTCGAATGGGCCGTCGGTTTCGGCGCGGAAGTCGTATGAATCGAAGCTGCCGACGGCGACCGCGGCAACGTTGGACGATGTAGACGCTCCGACCAAGCTTTTAAACTGTGCCGTGCCCTCGGGGAAAATGCCGGTGGTCAAATCGGGAATGGGGGCATTGGCGAAGACCGGTGTGCCCGGAACGAGACCCCCGGAATCGAGCCGATCGCGGACGGCCAGCAAGTCGTCCGTCGTGGCCTGTGTCGTGAACAGGTCGACGAGCGCCAGCTGGTCTGTCCCGATGCCGTAGGCCCCGAGGTAGGCGATCACCGGTTCGAGGCGCGTGCGCAGCGGTTGCAGATCCGGCGTGGCACCCGCAAGCAACGCCGTGAAGTCGGCCGACGGCTGCATCGGGTTGCCATGAGTATCCTGGAGCGCGGTGGTTACCACGATGGCGTATGTGGTGTGCGGCTGCAGCGGCTGCAGCGTTTGCACCTCGATGCTGCTGTCCGGCGGATAGAAGGTGGCGCGGATAGCGGGCGGTGGAGCGCTGAGGTCGTTGAAGTTCAGCAACATGATGCCGGGGGAGCTGCCACTCGCATCGAGCGTCACCGGGGCGCCGACGCGAATGCGGAGCGGGGCATACGTCCCGAAGGCGGTGAAGGTATGCGTCTGCACATAGCGCAGCAGCCATTTCACCGCA